>JBGSWB010000181.1:0-4526 GCA_041752675.1 Sideroxydans sp.
CCCACGGCTTACACCACGCGTTATGAGACCACCCTGCTGACCTTCATCCCAAGCGCCGATGCACTACTGGATAGCCGCTGGTACTTCCACGAGATGATTGGCATGCTGTGGTATCAGTTAAAATCCAAACATTGAGCACGAACGAGGTAACGAAATGAAAGCACGTATCAAGTGGGTAGATGGCATGACCTTCATAGGCGAGAGCGAGAGCGGCCACGGGATCGTAATGGATGCCTCGCCTGAAGTCGGCGGACGCAACCTAGGACCGCGCCCGATGGAGATGTTGTTGTTGGGTACGGGCGGATGTAGCAGCATCGACGTGATGATGATCCTGAAGAAATCACGCCAAGCCGTATCGGACTGCTACGTAGAGATGAGCGCAGAACGTGCCGAGACCGATCCAAAAGTCTTCACCAAGATACACATGCACTTCGTCGTGAAGGGCAAAGACATCAAACCGGAAGCGGTAGAAAAAGCGGTAAAACTATCCGCAGAGAAGTATTGCTCGGCCTCCATCATGCTGGGAGCGACTGCTGAGATGACGCATGATTTTGAGGTAGTTCAAGAATGAGTTTTAGCCGTCAATTTCCGCCAATGCGGGAATGACTGGCTAGACCCAATACACCGTCTTCGTCATCACCTGCGACATCCCGCGCATCGCCACCTTCACCGGTAACGGCAACTCAGCAGCACCCAGTTCGACCGCCATATCCGCATGACCAACCTCATCGGTGAACATCTGCTGCGCCACGGCGCGGCTCTTGGCATCTTGCGGCGGCAAAGTATCCAGATGGTGTTGCAAGTGCGCGCCCACTTGGCGCTCGGTCTCAGCCAAGAAGCCAAGGTTCCACTTGTCCCCCAAAGCACCCGCTAACGCGCCCATCGCCAAGGAACTGGTGTACCAGAAGGGATTGAGCAGACTCAAACGTCCGCCCAACTCATACACACGGTGCGAGGTCCAAGCCAGATGCTCAGTCTCCTCCCACGCCGCATGGTTCAACTTCGCCTCCACCGCAGGGTCTTTTGCCGTCAGCGCTTGGCCTTGATACAGCGCCTGCGCGCAGATCTCACCGGTGTGGTTGATGCGCATCAATGCGGCGGCATGCTTCTTCTCCGCTTCAGTCATGGCGGCATCGTCGATGTTGGCATCGGGATAGGGACGTGCGGTCGGCGCTTTGGCGAACAACGTGCGCAGACCTTTATCGAATTCGATGATGAGTCTGTCTAAGTTAGGCATGACGTACTCCCTTGTTTTTCACGGATTAGAGATTACTGGATTCCCACCTTTACGGGAATGACTTGCAAATAAAAACGGGCATCCGAAGATGCCCGTTTCAATATAAAACTAACGGTTAGGTCAGATTATAGCCAGCAACTATGGCTGCGGTTTTTTGCAGCCTTAGTTATGGCTAGTAGTTTCATCAGAACTTCTTGCGCAGACCAACACCAACCAAGGTAGAGCTACCGCCGTTTGTCATATTTGTAGCTGCAATAAGTGTAGATCCACCACCTAAAGCATTACCAGAAACGCTGTAGTTATTTGTACCAGAGCCGTTCTTCACATTGGAAACAACTAGATAGCCCGTTGTTGATTTCGTAAATGTATGAAGGTAGCCAGCTGTAAGCGCTGTAGCACTCAAAGCTGAATCTTCTTGAACTTTATTCGCACCATACATCACCGCAACTGCGCCCGTTGCCACAGGCATCACAGCAGCCAAGGAATATACGATGTCATTCTTAGCCATGTCAGTAGACTTGGAAGATTGGTATGTACCCATCAACTTAGCAACACCAAGATCGTAAGAACCGCCGATTGCAAACTCAGAAGTGGTAGCGATATTTGCTGCGGTACCAGTCGTGTTGTCATTGCTTGTTTTTGCATAAACAGCACCAACCGACAATGCGTCAACTGCGTAATTAGCCGACAAAATGACTGCGGAAGATTTCAGGCCTGTTGTTGCGGTACTAGCTTTAGTCAAATTACCCAAACCAACCAATGCAGTAGCATAGTTAGCGGCAAAAGTCATGCCGCTGATATTTGGAGAGATGTAAGCAACGGCACGTTGTGCTCGTTGTGCACCGCTACCGACCAAGTGAGTTGCAGCCACGATGGAATGCGCAGAAGAACCAGAACCGTAGATCGGGTCGTACTTAGCCAAGAAGTCATAAGCAGCCGTTTGCAGATAACCGGTAGCGACCGTACCGAAATCACCCGCTACAGCCAGCATCTCTTGACGTGCTGTGAGTGTTCCATCAGATACTTGTGTGTCCAGAGCGTATTCCAGAACAGCAACCGCTGTCAGGCCATTTCCGATGTCTTCTGTCGCCTTCACGCCCAAACGGGATTGAGAAGCAGCACCAGAAGTCGCGATCAGATCGCTCTTTTGACCGCTAGCAGAGATAGAAGCAACAGCAGCGTCAACGATGCCGTAGAAACCGACGTCAGCGAAAGCAGGGGTGGAGAAAGCAGCAGCAACAGCCAGTGCGATGATTTTCTTTTGCATGTAGAACTCCTCAGTAATTAAAGTTTATTTTCTAGCCATGAAGACGATTGCCTCGACCCCTCATCCGTCTCGCGGCCAAACGTACTACCCACAACTTACGACATGCTTACAGTGTCACAAAGCCACTTCTCATGACTTTCCGTGGCTTTCACCACAAACTCCTGATGCGAGTTCGGGGCGGATTCTGCATCAACAATTCCTGTGTAAATTGACCTGTATCAATTATTTAACAATTCTGTAGCAAATTTACAACACGCCGAACACGCGTGCCAATTCGACACCCGGCTCTTCTGCGCGCATGAACGCTTCGCCCACGAGGAAGGTGTGGACTTGATGGTCGCGCATGAGCTTCACGTCGTTTGCGGAGAAGATGCCGCTCTCGGTGACGACGATGCGATCGGCAGGGATGCGTGACAGCAGATCGAGCGTGGTCTGCAAGGTGACATCGAAGGTGCGCAGATTGCGATTGTTGATGCCGATAAGTGGCGTCTTCAGGTTCAGCGCCACTTCCAGCTCCGCGCCGTCATGCACTTCTACCAACACCGCCATCCCTAGCTTGTGTGCCAACTGCTCGAACGCAGCCATCTGGCTCAAGGTCAAAGCGGAGGCGATCAGTAGGATGGCATCCGCCCCCATCGCACGCGCTTGATAGATCTGGTATTCGCTGACCATGAAATCTTTGCGCAACACGGGCAAGGCGCAGGCAGCACGTGCTTGCTTCAAATAGTCTGCGCTGCCTTGGAAAAACTGTTCGTCGGTCAATATGGACAAACAAGCGGCACCATACTTTTCGTAGCTCTCTGCGATATCGGCAGGACGGAAGTCCTCGCGGATGACCCCTTTGCTGGGGCTGGCTTTTTTTATCTCGGCGATGACCGCAGATTTTCCTGCCGCTATCTTGCTGCGAATCGCACCCACGAAATCACGGGTAGGCGCAGCTTGCTCTGCCTCGGCACGGATGGCAGGGAGGGATTTGGCGGACAGCGCGGCGGCGACTTCTTGCGCCTTCACTGCCAATATCTTTTTGAGGATGTCGGACATGCGATGTTCTTTCGAATGAGGCGCGCATTCTAGCGCAAGCGGGATGCTAAAATGCGCGCCACTCGCAATACTGAGAACATCATGGAAGACATCAAGCAATACATGCAAGGTGTGGGACAGCAGGCACGTGCCGCTTCTCGCATCGTGGCGCAAGCCGACACCAACGCGAAGAACCACGCGCTAGAGAACATCGCCACCGCCATCCTGCTCAACACCAGCAAACTCCTCACCGAGAACGCAAAGGATGTCGCTAAGGCGAAAGTCGAAGGATTGGACGACGCCTCTATCGACCGTCTCACCTTGACTGAGAAGACTATCAAAGGCATGGCAGAAGGTCTGCGCCAGATCGCCTCACTAGCCGACCCTATCGGCGAGATCAGCGACATGAAATATCGTCCTTCAGGCATCCAAGTCGGCAAGATGCGCGTACCGCTCGGTGTCATCGGCATCATCTATGAATCGCGTCCGAACGTGACGGCGGATGCAGCTGGGCTATGCCTGAAATCAGGCAATGCCGCCATCCTGCGCGGCGGTTCGGAAGCACATCATTCCAACCAAGCCATCGCGGCTTGCGTACATCAAGGGCTGCGTGAAGCGGGGCTGCCTGAGACTGCTGTGCAAGTGGTGAACACCACCGACCGCGCCGCAGTAGGCGAACTCATCACTATGAAAGAGTATGTGGATGTGATCGTACCTCGCGGCGGCAAGAGCCTCATCGCACGCATCTCGGAAGAAGCCAAAGTACCCGTCATCAAACATCTGGACGGCATCTGCCACGTGTACATCGACGACGAAGCTGATCTGGTAAAAGCCATCCGCATCGCCGACAACGCCAAGACTCATCGTTACGGCGTGTGCAATGCGATGGAGACCTTACTGGTGAATGCCAATGTCGCCGCTCAGGTATTGCCTGAGCTGTGCGCCATCTACACCAAGAAAGGTGTGGAGCTGCGCGGCGATGACGCTTCGCAAAGATTGGTG
>JBGSWB010000182.1:0-2275 GCA_041752675.1 Sideroxydans sp.
GCAGGGGTTGTTGATATGTGTGATGCTCGGATTGGTGGCAGGTGCGGCGACCATGAATCCTATCCATCCTCCTTCGTTATATGGTTATCTGAGCGGCATCTTGGCTCCGCTCATGCTTAGGGTTGCAATCGAAGTCAGCGCGTTCCATTGGATCCTATTCTTTATGCTTGCCTTGTTCACCTCGGTGATTGTCATTTCGGGGAGGCAGTTGAATAAAACCTTTATGAAGTCGCTTGAGCAACGTTTTGAAAATTCTGACCTGTTGGAACAACTTTCCGCACAGAAAGTGGAGATAGAAGATGCCAAGATGCGTCTTGAGATCGCCAATATCGTTTTGAAAAACGGCAGTGCGAAACTGGAAAAGATGGTGCAAGAGCGTACATCTCAATTGCTCCAACGTGCTGAGGAGATAGAGACTATCAAGGAGACGACCATCCTTGCTTTGTCCTCCTTGGCAGAGACTCGGGATAATGAGACGGGGAACCATATTCGACGCACCCAGAACTACATGAAAAGTCTAGGATTACGCTTGCGCTACCACCCTCGGTTCAAAAATTTTCTCACTGCCGACAACATCGAGTTGCTCTATAAATTGGCTCCTTTGCATGACATCGGTAAGGTGGGTATCCCAGACCATATCTTGCTTAAGCCGGGTAAGTTGACGCCCGAAGAGTTCGAGGTGATGAAGACCCATGCGGCACTTGGTGGGAATGCGATCGCAGCAGCTGAGGATAGGGTCAACACCAAGAGTGTGTTCTTGAGGATCGCACGCCAGATCGCACTGGGGCATCACGAGAAATGGGATGGCAGTGGATACCCTTTTGGTCTAAAAGGAGACGACATTCCGATCCCGGCTCGTTTGATGGCGCTCGCTGATGTCTACGATGCCTTGCTGAGCAGGCGTGTATATAAGGGGGAAATGGGGCACGTAGAAGCTACTGCCATCATCATCGAGGGGAGTGGCAAGCATTTTGATCCTGATGTCGTGGAAGCTTTTGTGGCGATACAGGATGAGTTCATTGAGATCGCTGAGAAATACAGTGATTTTGTCGGAGAAGAAGGTACAAATCAAAAGGCCGCTTGATACAAGCGGCCTCAGGTGAAGCATCAATGCGGGATATCTGTCAGCCCAGCAGGTGTTTGACTAGCTCTCGCTCGGAAAGTAGTTCGGCATAACTATCCATCATGTGTTTGCGCCCCAGTTCACTGATGGGCAACCCTTGCACGATGGTGTAGTGACCGTTGCGACAGGTCACAGGGAATCCATACATCACCCCTTCGGGGATGCCGTAACTGCCATCTGAAGGGACGCTCATGGTGACCCAATCGTTATGGTGTGAGCGCAACAACCAATCATGCATGTGCGAGATAGCTGCGTTTGCCGCGCTGGCGGCGCTGCTTAATCCGCGTGCCTCGATCACGGCAGCGCCTCGTTTTTGTACCGTCGGGATGAAGGTGTTCTCGACCCAATTCAGGTCTTTCAATATCTCGATGACTTTGCGGCCACGGATCTCACAGTGTGATAGGTCTGGATATTGGGTGCCGGAGTGATTGCCCCAGATGACCATCTTCTTGATGTCGTTGATAGGTTGGAACAGCTCTTGTGATATCTGGGCGATAGCGCGATTGTGATCTAGGCGCATCATGGCGCTGAAGTTACGCTGATCTAGATCGGGGGCGTTCTTCATCGCGATTAGTGCGTTGGTGTTGGCTGGGTTGCCGACGACCAAGACTTTGACATGGCGCGCTGCGACCTCATTCAGGATGCGGCCTTGCTCGGAAAAGATAGCGCCGTTGGCTTCCAGCAGATCTTTACGTTCCATGCCTTTGCTACGAGGGCGCGCACCAACCAAGAGTACGACCTCAGTGTCGCGGAAGGCGACACGAGGGTCATCGGTGGTGATGACTTGTTGCAACATCGGGAACACACAGTCTTCCAACTCCATCGCGACACCACGCAACGCTTGCTGGGCAGCAGGGATATCGAGCAGTTGCAAGATGATCGGTTGCTCACGCCCCAGCATGTCGCCATTGGCGATACGGAACAACATGTTGTAACCGATCTGTCCTGCTGCTCCGGTGATGGTGACGCGGATAGGTGCTTTCATGATGTCCTCTCTGTGGTTGACTGTTGAAGAAGTATAGCGACAACAAGTATTGAAAATCGAATATACGATTCACTAGTGTCCGGTTAAAAACGACCCCATGACTCTGGAACCCTTATCTGATGCCACTTACGGAGATTTTCATAGTGTCTCCGACTTGAACGGCAAAC
>JBGSWB010000183.1:0-9942 GCA_041752675.1 Sideroxydans sp.
ATTCCGCTTGGGAAAAACTGAGTTGCCCGGTTTGCTGCGCCGCTGTCGTCATCGTTTGTGCCCCGTTAACTGCTCGAACGCATTAACGCGCTGCCTCCAAGTTTCGTTGGCAAGCTGAGCGAATAAATCTGCGTTTCCTTAAGGGTTTGGTTTCGCTGAAACGTGCCTCAGCCAGTTCGACCAAGCCTTTCCCCGTCACTTGTTTGAGCGTCAGCGGTGTCATGGCGACGAAGTCTTTGCGCTTGATGTCTTCGATGGCGGGATGACTGACATCGTAGCCGCGTGGTGGGCGCGTCAGGCTGTCGCCCCACATCTCCCATTGTGCAGTGAATGTCTTGTCGTTCTTGGCGGCGAACCATTTCTCTGGTTTTTGTGCGATGAGGTCGCGATATTTTCCGAGCTGTTCGGATTCTGGATGCCAACTCCCTACCGCCAAGAAACATTCGTCGGTGGCGATGTGTACGTAGAAGCCGGGTGCATGTACATTTTTGCCGAGTGCGTGGCGGAACTGGATGCCGATGTTGGTCTTGTATGGTGTCTTGTCGCGTGAGAAGCGTGTGTCGCGGAACACGCGCATCAGAGAGCCACCGACCTTCTTGGGCTCTGCGCGGAACTTCGGTGCGAAGGACTTGAGTGCGGGCTCCATCGCTTCGATGAAGTCGAAAGCAGGCTCACGCACCAGTGCTTCATAACGCGGCTTGTTGGCTTCGAACCACGCCTTGTTGTTATTGGCGGCAAGTTCGTCTAGAAAACTCAAAGTGGCTTTGGTGAACATGAGGGGCTCGTCCTTTCGTGAGTAAAGCGAAACCTGATTAAGTCCGAACACCATGGTTCGATACATTTTCCGTTCGTCCTGAGTGCCGCGCTTGCGCGGTGTATCGAAGGAGCGAACGGAAAATACTCACCACGAACGGACATAATCAGGACTTGTTCAATATTTCACTTGTACGCGATAGCTCAGCGTCGTCTTGCCTTCGGCGGGGATGTCGATCTTCCACGTGGCGGTGTTGCTGCTCGCCTTGGTGCTGGTATGGCTCTCGCTCAATATCTTCCAATCGGCAGGAATGGGTTCTTGTATGGTGACGGTGATTTTCTCTTTCTTCGCGTTCTTCAACACGACCTCATAGGCGCTCTCGAATGCACTGTTCCCTTTTGAGGGGCGCGGTAGTGTTTTGAAATCGGTCTGTTTCTTGTCGGCGGTCACGTCGAAAGCTTCACCCAATTTCAAGCGTATGGTCTCGTTCTTGGGGGTGTGGTCGATGTGGTCTTCGCCCACGAACTGCGCGTTGCCTTGGCTGTCTTTTTTGTACACACGCATGGTGCCTTTAGGTAAGGGCATACCCATCTTGGTGGCTTCTTTGTTGTCGAATTCGACGAATACACTCACCTTCATCTTCTGACCTAGGTCGCCGTAGCTACTGCTGTAGTAATAATCCGCGCCGCGTAGCAATAGCTCTTTACGTGCGGGTACGCTACTGGCGGAAAGCAATGCGACTTGCTTGGTCTGGTTCTCGGCGATGGTGGTGGGACGGTCTAAGGTATAGAGGTGATATTCCAGCAGGGATTCTTCGGCCATCGGTGCGGAAGCGTCAGCCATCATCACCTCTGCACGCATCGCTTTTACCATTGGTCGTACGTATTGCTGAACACGGTTCACATCGCCAGCCACCAATTGAAGTTTTGCGTTGTTGTAAGTCGCACCACTGGTGTTGGTGAGCGTCACCCAACCAGATAGGTCAAGGCTATCTTCTTTCGGGCTCAACTCTGCGACATAGTCGGCCTTCCAATCCAAACCACCGGTGAGGTAGCTGAGTTCGATGGTCTGCTCGGCGGCAGTCTTGTTGTGGAGCTTGGTGACGAGGGTAGGGCGATCACGCAGATTGGCGGGTACGTCGGCATACACGATGCGACCAGGGATGCCCGTCTCGATGCGGTTGCCAATCTTGAGCACCACGCCATTGTTGGCAGAGAGCACGGTGGCTTGCTCAGAAGTCTCAGCCCCCGTGGTCGGATGCGTCTTTACCACTAGCACGTTCTTGCCGACATACTTCTCCAACAGTTTCTCTGGGGTGAGCAAGTCGAAATCGAAGTTCTGTTCCAACGTAGAGAAGCTCCCACTATGGCTGGTGCTGCGCAACAGTGCTGTCTCGGGACGTATCTGCGCGCTGACATCACGTAATGCAAGGTCGTTCAAGCCGTTCTGCAACTTCACTTTGCGCTGGTCTTTCACTAGGGCGAGGTCGCCGTTGTAGATGGTGACCGCAACAGATTGTTGTTCTTTGAGTGTGCTGCGAATTTCATCAGCAGCGAATGCGCTGGAGGTGAAGGTGCAACTGATCAGGAAGGCGAGGGAAGACTTGCTGAAGTTCATCGTGAAGCTCCTAGTGGGTTGATAGGTGAGACTGTAGCCGACTGACCGTGTTTCGGCCACAGAGTTCAGGGCACTTCAAAAATCCAAATTTCGTCGCAATACTGCGTTGCTCACAAAAAATTGCTCCTTACATATTTCATATATGCCGCGTCGCAATTTTTTGTTCGCGCCTTGTCTTGCTTAGAACTTTGAATTTTTAGAAGCGCCCTGCACAGTTCTAAGAAGGTCTTTTCCGGCTTGGGTGAATTTCCACCACGCGATGGATTCACCACTTTCCAGAAAATGTTTGGCCGCCATCAAGGTGTACAACACACAAGGGTCGTGCCGCTTGCCCATACTGTCGGAGAGTAAGAGGTAAGTTTGCAGCGGATCGAGTGTGGCGAGTTCTTTAGGAGTGTGGATACCAAGCGAGCGCAGGTCTCCAGCAATGGATCTACCGATGTTGGGGATGTCTTCGAGCCTGTGTACTTTGGTAGCAATCACTTGAGTCTCTTCGCTAGATTCTCTTTGACGCGGAACTGCACGATCTTCTTCACCAGCGTGTGGGGTATCGCCGTGTCGATAGGGAATTGGATCGCACCTTTGGATGTTTTGTATTCCATCAACGCATCTTGGAAAGCGACGATGCCGCTGGGGGCGGGATAGAAGCCGATATGTTTCTTGAACGCTGCGAAATGTACGAGGTTGCCGTTCAGATAGAAGGTCGGCATCTGGTAGCTGATCTTCTCGGCGGCATCGGGGGCAGCTTTGCGTATCGTCTGTCTTAGCTTTTCGAGTGTCGCCTGAACTTCTTGCGGGAAGGTGGCGATGTAGTCGTCGATGTTGGCAGGTGTCGTCGAAGCGGCTTTCATCGCAGTCTCACATCGTTTTGGTATAGGCGATGAGTTGATCCAGTGCGATGCCCCAACCTTCGTAAAAGCCCATGTCAGCATGCTGCTTACAGCCGGCCTCATCGGCGTGACGCACGGTTGCGGTATAGCGCGTGCCCGTGCCGTGTGTCTGCAACGCTATGGTCGCCGTGAACTTGAAGTCCACGGTTTGTACTGGCTGTGCAACACCTGCGATGGGGCGAAAGTCTTGGAGTAGCGCATTCGTCCATGTCAGTCTCGTGTTCTCTACTACCTCTAAGTAGCAGCCATCACCGGGGAATCGCTGTCCCTCTGGTGATTGCATCACAGTATAGAAACGACCACCTGGGCGTAGATCGATCTCGCACTCGACGACACTCCAAGGCGCAGGACAGAACCACGGCATGAGATGTTTAGGAGTCGTCCATGCTTTCCAGATGAGTTCTCTAGGATCATCCACGATACGTTCGAACGAAAGGTCTAGTTTTGGGTCGAGTGTTTCCATGATGATCTCCTTTCAGTTTTTACTTTCGCAATTGATCATCCATTGCACACCGAATCTATCCGTGAGGCTGCCGAAGTAAGCGCCCCAAAACATGTCGCTCAGTGGCATATCGATCTTTCCACCTTCCGACAGCGCATTGAAGAGACGATCGGCTTCCGCACGTGTATCGGGTTGCAGATTGATATAGACGTTGTTGCCGGGGTTAAACTTGAAGCCCATCGTCTCCGGTGCATCCGTACCCATCAGTTCGACTCCGCCCAGCAATGGCAAGGCGACGTGCATGACCAACTTCTTGTCAGCATCGGAAAGCGGTGGCTGCCCCGGAGCGGCTGGCGCATCACCCATGCGCGAAATAGGCCACGAGAACTCGGTTTGGAAAACCGAGCGGTAGAAGTTGAACGCCTCTTCGGTGTTGCGTGAGAAATTGAGGTAGATGCTGGTCGAAGCCATGATGTCCTCCTTTTAAGAGCGTTCGCAAATCGCTTTGAGCTTGTCCAACGCTTTGTGCCAGCTGTCGGTCATAAAATCCACATACTCATTGGGCATGGCAGTGATGTCCACCTGTAGGGTGGTGATGCCCTTCGTCTCGGTGAAGGTGTAGTTCTCGAACACGTCATGCCATTGCTGTTCTTTTTCGGGCACGCCGTTCTTCACCTCAGACAACATCTCGATGGAAACGAATTCGGCGGGGCGATGTTCGGCGATGCGCGCACTCATGCCCGAACCCTGCCCATCACCGAACAGAATCTTCGCGCCCTTATCCCACGAGCCTTGGTAGCTTGAGCCTTCGGCAAAAGCGGATGTCCACTCGCGGTAAGTTTTATCTGCCAGCATGAGTTGATGCACCCGTGCTTTTGGTGCGTGGATGGTGATGGAAAAGTGAAGTGAGCTCATGTGTTCTCCTAATTAGAATCAAACGTTTTTCGTGCATAACTGACAGTCAACATCTCCCACCGATGACCTTCTGGTTCGTCCCAATAGATATTTCCATATTGCGTGTTGACCTGCATATCCATAGCTCCACTTACCGTGCTGCGATATTTGATACCTGCCGCCTTGATGCGTCCCAAGATGGTATCGAAGTCTTGTGGGCTGACGCGGAAGCAGAAGTGATAGATGGGGAATGCTTCGTCCGTATCTTGGAAGTCGAGTGTCAATCCGTCATTCACATAGACTGGCGAAAATGGCCCAGCGCCTGTTGCCGCCCAAGGAACGCCAAGCAACTCTGCTAAAAGCTTTGCCGACGTGATCTGGTTGTGTGCAGGCACGATGGTGTGATCGAGTTGGATGACCATGTCTGTCTCGGTTGAGTGATCGCCAAATTTAATTCGCGTCGTAAGCCCGTTGCAAACCCGCAATGTCGATCTTAGTCATCTGCATCATCGCCTGCATCACGCGGCCTGCTTTGGCTGGGTCGGGGTCGCTCAATAACTGCCCTAGTTGCTTGGGTACGATCTGCCATGTCACGCCGAACTTGTCGGTGAGCCAAGCGCACTGCATCTGCTTGCCTCCAGCGGATAAGATGTCCCAGTAATAATCCACCTCGGCTTGATCTTCGCAATTCACCACGAACGAGATCGCAGGGGAAAATTGAAACATCGGTCCTGCGTTCAGTGCTACGAAGGTCTGCCCTTGCAACTCAAAACTGGCAGTCATTACCGTGCCTTCCGGCATGGGAGTACCTTTGCTGTAGCGATTGATGCTGATGATTTTGGAATCTTTGAAGATGCCGAGGTAGAAATTCATCGCCTCTTCCGCTTCAAAGGCAAAGGTCAAAAACGGGGTGATCTTTTGCATGATGTTCTCCTCAATGATCCGGGAATTTGTTTATGAAGTACGTCGTACTTCGTATTGCAAGCACACCACGCCCGATGCAAAGATATTGCTTTTCACTAGCTTGAGCTGGGTCTTGTGCTTGATGTTCTTGAACAAAGGAATACCTTGTCCGAGTAGAACGGGATTGAGGAATATCCAATACTCATCAATGAGATCCTCCGCCATCAGCGCATGCGTGGCGGAAGGGCTACCGAACACTAGGATCTCACTTCCCGCACCTTGCTTTAATTGTGTGATCTGATCGCGCAAATGGCTACGGATGATTTTTGTATCGGCGTGATCTTCATCCGACATCGTCTTCGACAGCACCACTTTGTGCGCGGTCTTGTACCAACGGGAATGCTCAAGGTCATGCTTGCTTGCGTTGGGTTGTTCTGCGGCAGTGGGCCAATACGCTTCCATCATCTGGTAGGTGACACGACCATAAAGCGCGGTGTCCGTTTGTTTGATGCGCTGTTCAACATGATCGAACAATTCTTCGGTGATGCTTACCCAGTCCAACCCGCCACTAGTAGAGGCCACGAAGCCATCCAAAGATAAATGCACGAACGAAACGATCTTTCGCATGATTTTATTTCCCTTCAGCGACGGTTTTTAGGTTGGCAAGGCTGACCTCAAAATCCTTACCGATCATCTTGTCCATGTTCACAAACACACCGAACAGCTTGCTGATGAAGGGAGCGGGGCCGTACATCGCCCACGTGAGGCGTGTGCCATCGCCATCGGGCTGGATGGTGAATTCAGCGATGTTGTGCGCTTCCATAGGGGAGAGGAAATCCAGCTTTACCATCACTTCACTGTTGGGGGTGGACTCGGTGATCTCCATGCTGCCTTGCCCTACTTTGTTGTTGCCCTGCCAAGCGTATTTGGCACCCACACCGCTGGCAGCGCCGCTGAAATTCTTGCTCATGGCGGGATCCATGCGTTCCCAAGCCGACCAAGCGGCCCAGTTGTGAAAATCGTTGATTTGAGCGAACACTTTGTCTGGCGTTGCTTTGAAGGAGGCGCTGCGTTCGACACGGAAAGTATCTGGGCGCGTGGAGGCGTAAACCAAGATGACGATGATGGCCAAAACAATGAGGATTAGGATGAGTTTGAGCATGACATTCTCCTTTTTGCGGAGCATTGTTGAGTGATTTGCTACAGATTCTCCGCGCATTAGGTTTTTCGTCAAGCGACGCCCCTTTTTCGGGTGGTCAAAGTTAGACATTCCCCCCGTAAATCATTAGACTTGCGGCCTTTTTTGCACAGGCAAGCATCATGTCCGACGCCATCGACCAGACCATCCAAGAACCCGCAGCCGTTCCGCGCGACAAGATCGCGCGTGAAGTGGCGCGCCGCCGTACCTTCGGCATCATCTCCCACCCCGATGCGGGCAAGACCACGCTCACCGAAAAGCTGTTGCTGTTCTCCGGAGCGATCCAGATGGCGGGCGCGGTGAAGGCGCGCAAGAGCGGTCGTCATGCCACTTCCGATTTTTTGGAAATCGAGAAGCAACGTGGTATCTCGGTTGCTTCGTCGGTGATGCAGTTCGAATACCGCGACCATGTGGTGAATCTTCTGGATACGCCCGGTCACCAAGATTTTTCGGAAGATACATATCGTGTATTGACGGCTGTGGACTCTGCGCTGATGGTGATCGACGCGGCCAAGGGCGTGGAGGCACAGACCATCAAGCTGCTCAACGTATGCCGCATGCGCAACACACCTATCGTCACTTTCATGAACAAGATGGACCGCGAGGTGCGCGATTCGCTGGAGCTGTTGGACGAAGTCGAATCGGTGCTCAACATCCAATGCGCCCCTGTCACTTGGCCGCTCGGCATGGGCAAGAGCTTCCGTGGTGTGTATCACCTGTTGCGTGACGAGATCCTGCTGTTCACCCCCGGTGAAGAGAAAGCCGATGGCGATGTGGAGATCATCAAGGGGATAGACAACCCCATCCTTGCGCAACGTTTCCCGCTGGAGATCGAGCAGTTGAAGATGGAGGTGGAGTTGGTGCATGGCGCATCGCATCCCTTCGATCTGCAACGCTTCCTCGAAGGCAAACAAACGCCCGTGTTCTTCGGTTCTGCCATCAACAACTTTGGTGTGCGCGAGATTTTGAATGCCTTGCTGGATTGGGCACCTGCGCCGCGCGAACGCGACGCCACGGTGCGCGTCGTTTCCCCTGCCGAGCAACCGTTCTCCGGCTTCGTGTTCAAGATCCAAGCCAACATGGATGCCAACCACCGCGACCGCATCGCCTTCTTGCGCGTGTGCTCCGGCCATTTCGAGCGCGGTATGAAGGTCAAGCACCTGCGCATCGGCAAAGAGATACGCGTGTCCAGCGTGGTCACCTTCATGGCGAATTCGCGTGAGCAGGTGGAAGAGGCTTACGCGGGCGATATCATCGGCCTGCCTAACCACGGCAACATGCAGATCGGCGACAGCTTCTCCGAAGGCGAGTTGCTGCAATACACCGGCATCCCGTATTTCGCGCCGGACTTCTTTCGCTCGGTACGCATCCGTAACCCGCTCAAGGTGAAGCAGTTGCACAAGGGATTGCAACAGTTGGGCGAAGAGGGCGCAGTACAGGTCTTTAAGCCGCTAGACAGCGGCGATCTGATCCTAGGTGCGGTCGGTATGTTGCAGTTCGATGTGGTGGCGAGTCGTTTGCAAGGTGAATACGGCGTGGATGCGATGTTCGAGAGCGCCAGCGTCAACACCGCACGCTGGGTGACTTGTGATGATGCCAAGGTTTTCGCTGATTTCCAGAAGGCGTTGTCGCACAATCTTTCCATCGATGCGGCAGGCAACTTGGCTTACCTCGCGCCTAATAGTGTGAACTTGAAACTGACACAAGAGCGTTGGCCGAAAGTCGTATTCCATACTACGCGTGAACACGCTGTGAAACTGTGAATACCTCCAATAACCTACTACGCGATTCGATGGCCGCGTTGCGCGGTACTCGTTTCCTCGCCTACCTTCGCGGTATGTCTCGTCACTCCGTTCCGTGCGCCTTGCCCTCAAATCGCTCGCTACGGTTCTTGGAGGTATTCATATGACGCAGCAACTCGAATTCCAATTGCGCGGTGAGTTCATCGAGCTATGTAACTTGCTAAAACTCACTGGTGTGGCTGACAGCGGCGGCGCAGGTAAGGCGCTGGTGGCTGAAGGCGTGGTGTCCGTCGATGGACAGATCGAACTGCGCAAGACGGCGAAGATACGTGCAGGGCAATTGGTGGAGTTGGGCGATATCGAGATCCGAGTGATCGCCTAGTCATGTTGTACATCGCACATAACGTCATCATTCCAGAGCGCGAGATCGAACTGACGGCGGTGCGTGCGCAAGGGGCGGGTGGGCAGAATGTGAACAAGGTGTCGAGCGCGATGCATCTTCGCTTCGATATCAACGCATCGTCGCTTCCTCAAGAATTCAAAGAGCGTCTGCTACAGCTCAACGACCAACGCATCACCAAAGACGGCGTGGTCGTCATCAAAGCGCAGGAGTTCCGCAACCAAGAACAGAACCGCAACGAGGCATTACGCCGCTTAAAGGCGATGATGCTCTCGGTCGCGATCAAACCCAAACCGCGTGTCGCCACCAAGCCGACACGTAGTTCACAAAAGAAACGTTTGGAAAGCAAGACCAAACACGCGACGACGAAGTCTTTGCGTGGCAGGGTGACGGAGTAACACATGGCAATCAAAGCGACCATCTTCAAAGCCAATCTGCAGATCGCAGATATGGAGCGTTACTACTACAAAGACCATCAACTCACATTGGCCCGCCATCCTTCGGAGACGGATGAGCGCATGATGGTGCGTCTGCTGGCGTTCGCCATTCACGCCCATGAATACCTAGAGTTCGGTCAGGGCATGAACAACGATGAAGAAGCGGATGTGTGGCAAAAAGACCTGACAGGCTCTATCGACCTGTGGATCGACGTGGGTATCCCCGATGAGAAACTCATCCGCAAAGCCTGTGGTCGTTCTAGGCAAGTGGTGGTGTATGCCTATGGTGGGCGTGTCGCAGACATGTGGTTCGAAAAAGAGCGAACTCAGTTCGAACGTCAGAAGAACTTGACTATCATCAATCTCCCTGTCGAAACGACCAAAGAGCTCGCCAAATTAGCGCAGCGCACGATGAATCTGCAATGCATCATCCAAGACGGGCAAGTGTGGCTGAGTGATGGGGTGGCAAGTGTGCAGGTGGAGCGGGTGACGCTGAAACCTGCGGGCTGAGTCTTTAAGTTAAGAGTTGAACTCGAACTGGGAGATGAGTAGATGGTGGTCTGAAGCCATCGTGGGGATGACATCGAAATCCACTAACTTCAATTGGCGGTCGAAGAAGATGTGATCTAGCACGTAAGGCATACGTCGCCACGTGACATCTCTGG
>JBGSWB010000184.1:0-16096 GCA_041752675.1 Sideroxydans sp.
ACATCACGATCACCGTCGGGAGCTAAGCCATGGGTCAGAAAATTCATCCAATCGGATTTCGCCTGAGCGTCCAAAAGAACTGGACATCCAAGTGGTATTCCAACAGCAAGAACTTCTCTGAGTTGTTGCTCAAAGACATCGAGGTTCGTGACTATCTGAAGAAGAAGCTGGCAGGCGCTGGCGTTTCCAAGATCGTCATCGAGCGTCCAGCCAAGAACGCCAAGATCACTATCTACACAGCACGTCCTGGTGTGGTGATCGGCAAGAAAGGTGAAGACATCGAACATCTGCGCAATGAGTTGAAGAAGCGTATGGGTCTGCCAGACGTCGGTCTGAACATCGAAGAAGTGCGCAAGCCTGAAATCGATGCTCAACTGATCTCCGAGTCCATCACTCAGCAGTTGGAAAAGCGCATCATGTTCCGTCGCGCGATGAAACGCGCTATGCAGAACGCGATGCGTCTGGGTGCTCAGGGCATCAAGATCATGAGTGGCGGTCGTCTGAACGGTATCGAGATCGCACGTACCGAGTGGTATCGCGAAGGCCGTGTGCCATTGCATACACTGCGTGCTGACATCGACTACGGCTTCTCTGAAGCAAAGACCACCTACGGCATCATCGGTGTCAAGGTGTGGGTCTACAAGGGCGATGCAAATTCACAGCAAGAAGTCGCTGCACCAGTTGCGGCTGAGCCAGAAAAGAAAGTAAGAAAGTCGGGAGCTAAACATGCTACAGCCAGCTAGAAGAAAGTACCGCAAAGAGCAAAAAGGCCGTAATACCGGCGTTGCTACTCGCGGCAATAAAGTGAGCTTCGGTGAGTTCGGTCTGAAAGCCGTTGCACGTGGTCGTTTGACTGCGCGTCAGATCGAAGCGGCACGTCGTGCCATGACTCGTCACATCAAGCGCGGTGGTCGTATCTGGATACGTATATTCCCAGACAAGCCGATCTCGCAGAAGCCTGCCGAAGTCCGTATGGGTAACGGTAAGGGCAATCCTGAGTACTACGTCGCCGAGATCCGTCCAGGCAAGATGTTGTACGAGATGGACGGTGTGGATGAGAAGTTGGCGCGCGAAGCGTTCTTGTTGGCCTCTGCAAAATTGCCGATCGCCACGACATTTGTAGTTAGACAGGTGGGGGCGTGATCATGAAGTCGAGTGAACTGAAGAACAAATCGGTAGCCGATCTGCAAGAAGAGTTGCTGTCCTTGAATAAGGCGCAGTTCGGTATGCGTATGCAATTGGCGACACAGCAACTGAGCAATACGAGTCAGTTGAGCAAAGTGCGTCGAGACATCGCGCGTGTGAAAACAGTATTGACTGAAAAAGGTGTGCAGCAATGAGCGAAACCACTCTGAAACGCGCGCTGACCGGAACTGTGGTCAGCAACAAGATGGACAAGACCGTCACTGTGTTGGTTGAGCGCAAGGTCAAGCATCCAGTCTTGGGTAAGATCGTCCGTGTTTCCAAGAAGTACCACGCGCATGCCGAGAACAATGAGTTCGGTCAAGGTGATGTGGTCACTATCGAAGAGACTCGTCCGCTGTCCAAGACTAAGTCTTGGCGCGTGACCAAGCTACTTGAGAAAGCTCAAGAAGCATAATTTTTCATTTAGTGCTTGCGCATGTAGGCAAGTTTGAATAGAATGCGCGGCTTCGTTTCACCGTCGCTTGCGGCGGCCTAACCCGAACGGGTTCCAAAACTAGCCGCCGCGGGCGGACAAAGTTGGAGATTGATAAATGATACAAATGCAGTCTGTTTTGAATGTAGCTGACAACACCGGCGCACGCTCTGTTATGTGCATCAAAGTGTTGGGCGGTTCCAAGCGTCGATACGCTAGCGTAGGCGATGTGATCAAGGTCAGCATCCGTGATGCGGCTCCTCGTTCACGCGTCAAAAAAGGGGAAGTGTACAGCGCGGTTGTGGTGCGTACTGCCAAGGGCGTTCGTCGCTCTGACGGTTCTCTGATCAAGTTCGATGGCAATGCAGCAGTGTTGCTTAACAACAAGTTGGAGCCGATCGGAACGCGTATCTTCGGACCAGTCACTCGTGAATTGCGCACTGAGCGCTTCATGAAGATCGTGTCCCTGGCGCCGGAAGTGCTGTAAGCGATAGTCGAGGATAAATCATGCGCAAGATCAAAAAGAATGACGATGTGATCGTCTTGGCCGGTAAAGACAAAGGTAATCGTGGCAGCGTGTTGAGCGTTGCAGATGAGTTTGTGCTGGTGAGTGGCATCAACAAAGTCAAGAAACACCAGAAGCCGAATCCGGTGAAGGGTACGACTGGCGGCATCGTGGAAATCGAGAAGCCGATCCATATTTCCAATATCGCCATCTATAACGCGTCCACCAAAAAGGCGGATCGTGTTGGCGTGAAGTCACTGGAGGACGGTCGCAAAGTGCGCGTGTTCAAGTCCAGTGGCGAAGTGATTGCGTAAGGGGTAATAAATGGCTCGTTTAAACGACTACTACACGAAGACCGTTGCGCCGCAACTGATGAAACAGTTCGGTTACAAGTCTGTGATGGAAGTGCCGCGCATCGACAAGATCACTCTGAACATGGGTGTGGGCGAAGCGGTTGCTGACAAGAAGGTGATGGATCATGCGGTTTCCGATATGCAGAAGATCGCAGGTCAAAAACCCGTTGTGACCAAATCCAAGAAATCCATCGCGGGTTTCAAGATTCGTGAGAACTATCCAGTTGGTTGCAAAGTGACTTTGCGCCGTGATCGCATGTTCGAATTCTTGGATCGCTTGGTGACTGTTGCGATTCCTCGTATCCGTGACTTCCGTGGTATCTCCGGTAAGTCTTTTGATGGCCGTGGCAACTACAACATGGGTATCAAAGAGCAGATCATTTTCCCAGAGATCGAGTATGACAAGATCGATGCGTTGCGTGGTATGAATATCACCATTACAACGACCGCGAAAAGTGATGAAGAAGCCAAGGCGTTGTTGTTGGCATTCAAATTCCCATTGAAAGGCTGAGTGCAAAATGGCAAAGATAGCTGTATCTAACCGCGATCTAAAGCGCCGTGAAATAGTGAAGAAATTCGCTGCTAAGCGTGCTGCGTTGAATGCGATTGCGACAAATATGTCGTTGAGCGATGAAGAGCGTTTTGCTGCTCGTCAAAAATTGCAAGCGTTGCCGCGTGATTCAAGCCCTGTGCGTCTGCGTAATCGCTGCGCGCTGACAGGACGTCCGCGTGGAGTGTTTAGCAAGTTCGGTTTGGGGCGCACCAAGTTGCGTGAATACGCGATGCGCGGTGAAATTCCCGGTGTAGTTAAGGCAAGCTGGTAAGGGTGAATCTATGAGTATGAGTGATCCGATCTCCGACATGTTAACGCGCATTCGTAATGCGCAAATGGCGGAAAAAATAACGGTTTCAATGCCTTCTTCGAAGATCAAGACGGCGATAGCTAAAGTGTTGCAAGACGAAGGCTATGTAGACGGCTTCAAGGTCACTGACCATGATGGCAAGCCTACATTGGAAATCGGCTTGAAGTACTACGCTGATCGTCCTGTGATCGAAAAGATCCAGCGCGTGAGCCGTCCAGGTCTGCGTGTCTACAAGGGCAGCGAAGATATTCCACGTGTGATGAACGGTCTGGGTATCGCGATCGTTTCCACCTCCAAAGGTCTGATGACGGATCGCAGTGCTCGTGCCAATGGTATTGGCGGCGAAGTCCTCTGCATCGTCGCTTAAGGAGGAAACATGTCTAGAGTCGCTAAAAATCCTATCGTAGTTCCGTCCGGTGTCGAAGTGACAGTCGCTGCTGACAAGATATCCGTTAAAGGCCCATTGGGTACTTTGATTCAAGTGTTGAAGGGTGATGTCAAGGTTGAGCGTGATGGCGACAAGCTGTTGTGCAAAGCCACTGATGATTCCGCTCATGCTGATGCCCAATCTGGAACCATCCGCGCGCTGGTGGCCAATATGGTCACAGGTGTCAGCAAAGGTTTCGAGCGTAAGCTGACTTTGGTCGGCGTGGGTTATCGTGCTGCTGCCGCCGGTGACGCCGTCAATCTGACGCTGGGTTTCTCGCATCCTGTCGTGCATAAGATGCCAAAGGGTGTGAAAGTCGCCACACCGACACAGACTGAAATCGTATTGACTGGTGCCGATAGGCAGCAAGTCGGTCAAGTTGCTGCTGAGATTCGTGCATATCGTTCACCAGAACCTTACAAAGGCAAGGGTGTGCGTTATTCCGACGAAGTAGTGATCCTCAAAGAAACCAAGAAGAAATAATCGAGGTTGATATGCTGAATAAGAATGAAGCGCGTCTGCGCAGATCACGTAAGACCCGAGCAAGAATCGCTGAACAAAAAGCGATTCGTCTGGCGATTCATCGCACCAACTTGCATATCTATGCACAGGTGATCTCGGCTGACGGCGGTAAGATTTTGGCAAGTGCCTCCACGCTAGAGGCTGAAGTTCGCAAGACCGTCGGTAACGGTGGTAATGCAGCGGCAGCGGCGGCGGTCGGTAAGCGTATTGCTGAAAAAGCGAAGCTCGCCGGTGTGACGGCAGTGGCATTCGACCGTTCAGGTCACAAGTACCATGGTCGCATCAAGGCGCTGGCAGATGCCGCGCGCGAAAATGGCTTGCAGTTCTAATCTGGGGTGAATCATGGCACAAGCTAAACAAGGTAAGAATCAGCAAGTAGAAGACAAGGGCGACGGTCTCATCGAGAAGATGATTCACGTCAATCGCGTCACCAAGGTGGTGAAGGGCGGACGTATCATGGGTTTCGCCGCGCTGACCGTAGTGGGTGATGGCGATGGCCGCATCGGTATGGGCAAGGGCAGGTCTAAGGAAGTGCCAGTAGCCGTACAAAAATCGATGGAAGAATGCCGCCGCAAGTTGGTCAAGGTCAATCTGAAGGACGGAACATTGCACCATGCAGTGATCGGTCGTCACGGCGCAGCTAAGGTTGTGATGCTTCCAGCTTCTGAAGGTACGGGCATTATCGCTGGTGGCGCGATGCGAGCTGTGTTCGAGGCGGTCGGTGTGCGTAACGTTTTGGCTAAATGTATCGGTTCCAGCAATCCTTACAACGTCGTTCGTGCAACATTGAATGGCTTGCAGTCATTGAATTCTCCTGCCGAGATCGCTGCAAAGCGCGGCAAGAGCGTAGAAGAGATCACGGGGTAAATCATGGCACTCGCAAAAACATTGAAAGTGACGCTGGTGAAAAGCACCAACGGAACCAAGCAGACACACCGCGCCACCGTGCGTGGTCTGGGCTTGCGTCGCATCAACCACACAGTGATGTTGGAAGACACACCAGCGGTGCGCGGCATGATTAACAAAGTGTATTACCTGGTCAAGTGCGAGGCATAAATGCAACTCAATCAAATTAAACCTGGCGAAGGTGCCAAGCATTCCAAGCGTCGCGTAGGTCGCGGCATTGGTTCTGGTCTGGGCAAGACTGCAGGTCGCGGTCACAAGGGTCAAAAGTCTCGTTCCGGCGGTTTCCATAAAGTCGGTTTCGAAGGCGGTCAAATGCCTTTGCAACGTCGCCTGCCAAAGCGTGGCTTCGTATCGTTGACACGTAATGACACTGCTCAAGTTCGTTTGTCCGACCTGCAAGCTCTGCCAGTCGACACCATCGATCTGTTGGCATTGAAGCAAGCTGGCGTCGTTCATGCTAATGCATTGAGCGCCAAGGTGGTGCTGGCTGGTGAGATCACTCGCGCAGTCAAGTTGCAAGGCCTGCTGTTGACCAAGGGTGCACGCGCTGCGGTGGAAGCTGCTGGCGGTAGCATCGCTGAGTAAGGTCGTCTGTGAGCACAGCAGTCGCTAAAGGTAAGTACGGTGATCTGGGCCAGCGTCTCTGGTTCCTGTTGCTGGCGCTGATCGTCTATCGCATCGGTGCACACATCCCTGTTCCTGGAATCGATCCGACCGTATTGGCGGATCTTTTCAAGACGCAGAAGGATGGCATCTTGGGCATGTTCAACATGTTCTCGGGCGGTGCGTTAGAGCGTTTCACGATCCTTGCATTGGGGATCATGCCGTACATCTCGGCTTCGATCATCATGCAATTGGCGTCGATCGCGGTGCCTCATCTTGAGCAGCTGAAGAAAGAAGGCGATGCAGGTCGTCGCAAGATCACGCAGTACACACGCTACGGCACGCTGGTTCTGGCGTTCTTCCAAGCGTTCGGTATCTCTGTGATGTTGCAGTCACAAGCAGGTTTGGTGTTGAACCCAGGCCCGATGTTCCAACTTACCACCGTGGTGACTTTGGTGACAGGCACGATGTTCTTGATGTGGTTGGGTGAGCAGATCACTGAACGTGGTTTGGGTAACGGTATCTCGCTGATCATCTTCGCAGGTATCGCTGCTGGATTGCCAAGTGCGATCGGTAACACATTGGAGATGGCGCGTACTGGCGCATTCTCTATACCGCTGGTGTTGGCGCTGTTCTTCGGTGCGATCCTAGTGACTGCATTGGTCGTGTTCGTAGAGCGCGGTCAACGCAAGATCCTGGTGAATTACGCCAAGCGTCAAGTCGGTAACAAGGTGTATGGCGGGCAAAGCTCCCATCTGCCTTTGAAATTGAACATGGCAGGGGTCATCCCACCAATCTTCGCATCGAGCATCATCTTGTTCCCAGCGACACTGGCGGGCATGTTTGGTTCGGGTGAGGGCATGTTGTGGTTGAAGGACATCAGCGACAAGTTGTCGCCGGGTCAACCGATCTATGTGTTGTTGTATGCGGCAGCGATCATATTCTTCTGCTTCTTCTACACGGCGCTGGTATTCAGCCCAAAAGAGACGGCAGACAATTTGAAGAAGAGCGGCGCGTTCTTACCTGGGATACGTCCTGGCGACCAGACCGCGAAATATGTAGAAAAGATCATGTTGCGTCTGACTTTGATCGGTGCCATCTACATCACGCTAGTGTGTTTGCTACCAGAGTTCTTGGTAGTCAAATGGAACGTACCGTTTTATTTTGGTGGAACATCGCTACTGATCTTGGTGGTGGTGACAATGGATTTCATGGCTCAGGTGCAGTCCTACTTAATGACTCATCAGTATGAAAATCTGTTGAAGAAAGCGAACTTCAAGGGTGGCTTGGCGCGGTAATGGCAAAAGAGGACGTCATAGAGATGCAGGGGGTCGTTGAAGAGACCCTGCCAAACGCGACCTTTCGCGTGAAACTCGAAAACGGATTCGTTGTACTAGGTCATATCTCCGGCAAGATGCGTATGCATTACATTCGCATCCTAGTTGGGGACAAGGTAACGGTTGAGGTGTCGCCTTACGATCTGAGCAAAGCTCGTATCGTATTCCGCGCCAAGTGAAGATGATTAAGTTGAAAGAAGCAAGGAGAAGCAAATGAAAGTCCAAGCATCCGTAAAGAAAGTGTGTCGCAACTGCAAGATCGTGCGTCGCAACCGTGTAGTCCGCGTGATCTGTAGTAGTGATCCACGCCATAAACAGCGCCAAGGTTGATTGAGATAAATCGACTCTGGATGATAGAATTCGCAACTTTTTGAACGATAGGGTAGCTGCATGGCTCGTATTGCCGGTGTAAACATTCCAAACCATCAACACGCTGTGATCGCGTTGACTGCCATTTATGGCATCGGCCGCACACGCTCACAGGAGATCTGTGTAGCAGCAGGCGTGAAGACGACCACCAAGGTCAAAGATATCAACGATACAGATATGGAAAAGCTGCGCGACGAAGTCGCGAAGTTCACAGTCGAGGGTGACCTCCGCCGTGAGATCTCCATGAACATCAAACGTCTGATGGACTTGGGTTGCTACCGTGGTCTGCGTCATCGTCGCGGCTTGCCGTGCCGTGGCCAGCGCACACGTACCAACGCACGTACTCGTAAAGGCCCGCGTAAGTCTATCGCTGGCGCGAAGAAGTAATCTAGTAGAGGACAGTAACTATGGCAAAGCCCAGCACGAAAGTGCGTAAAAAAGTCAAGAAGAGCGTCGCAGAAGGTATCGCGCACGTTCATGCTTCCTTCAACAACACCATCGTGACCATCACCGATCGTCAAGGTAACACCTTGGCTTGGTCGACCAGTGGCGCGCAAGGTTTCAAGGGTTCTCGTAAGAGTACGCCTTTCGCAGCTCAGATCGCCGCCGAAGTGGTTGGCAAATCTGCTGTTGAATGCGGCGTCAAGAACTTGGAAGTTCGCATCAAGGGTCCAGGCCCAGGTCGCGAATCCGCAGTGCGCGCACTGAATGCCGCAGGTTTCAAAATCACCAGCATTTCGGACATCACGCCGGTACCGCACAACGGTTGCCGTCCTCCGAAAAAGCGTCGTATTTAAGGAGTAGATCTTGGCTAGAAATCTTGATGCAAAGTGCCGTAAGTGCCGCCGTGAAGGCGAGAAGCTGTTCCTCAAAGCTGAGAAATGCTTCACTGAGAAATGTGCTGTAGAGCGTCGTGCTTACGCTCCAGGCCAACACGGTCAGAAGAAGAACTCCCGTCAGTCCGAGTACGGCGGTCAGTTGCGTGAAAA
Organism: Sideroxydans sp.; assembly: GCA_041752675.1. Lineage (GTDB taxonomy): Bacteria > Pseudomonadota > Gammaproteobacteria > Burkholderiales > Gallionellaceae > Sideroxyarcus. The sequence goes on from JBGSWB010000184.1 coordinate 8,493, forward strand.
ACAAAAGCTGCGTCGTATCTACGGCGTTTTGGAAGGCCAGTTCCGTCTGACCTACAAGCGCGCTGAAAAGGCACGTGGCATCACCGGCGAAAGCCTGTTGCAGATCTTGGAATCTCGTTTGGACAACGTCGCCTATCGTATGGGCTTCGGTGGTTCCCGCGCAGAAGCTCGTCAGACAGTTCGCCACAATGGCGTATTGGTCAACGGCAAGCGTGTGAACATCCCGTCTTACACAGTTAAGCCAGGTGATGTGGTCGAAGTGGTTGAAGCCGCTAAGAACCAACTGCGCCTGAAGTCTTCTTTGGCTGCTGCTGAACAACGCGGTTTCCCAGAGTGGATCGATGTGGATACCAAGGGCTTCAAAGGAACATTCAAGGCTGTGCCTCAACGTTCTGAACTGCCTGCAACGATCAACGAGCATCTCGTGGTCGAGTTGTATTCCAAGTAATCCACGCGGAGTCGAATATGCCTAACAATAATCTGTTGAAGCCTCGCATCATTGACGTTCAACGCATCTCGGCGACACAAGCCAAGGTGGTGATGGAGCCGTTCGAGCGTGGCTACGGCCACACGCTGGGCAATGCCCTGCGTCGCATCCTGTTGTCTTCTATGCCCGGTTACGCTGTGACCGAAGTCAAGATCGCAGGTGTGTTGCACGAATACTCATCTATCGATGGCGTGCAAGAAGACGTGGTCGAGATCCTGTTGAACCTCAAGGGTCTGGTATTGAAGTTGCATGGTCAGCGTGAAGCTACCCTGCGCCTGAATAAATCTGGCGCTGGCGTCGTGACTGCTGCTGACATCGAAGTCGATGCCGACACCGAAGTCATCAATCCTAGCCACATCATCGCCCACCTGACTGCGGGTGGTAAGTTGGACATGGAGATCAAGGTCGAGCAAGGTCGCGGTTACGTTTCCGCCATCTCTCGCCAACAACCGGGTGCGACACGTCCAGTAGGACACATCGCTCTGGACTCTTCGTTCAGCCCGATCTCTCGCGTCAGCTATGCTGTTGAGAGCGCACGTGTGGAACAGCGTACCGACCTCGACAAGCTGATCATGGACATCGAGACCAACAGCGCCATCGATCCAGAAGAAGCCATCCGTTATGCAGCACGCATCTTGGTTGAGCAGTTCTCTGTATTCGCGGCACTGGAAGGCACACCAGCACCAGTCGAGAAGCCATCTGCGCCTAAGGTCGATCCGATGCTGTTGCGTCCAGTCGATGACTTGGAGTTGACTCCACGTTCTTCGAACTGCCTGAAAGCTCAAAGCATCCATTACATCGGCGATCTGATTCAGTACACCGAAGCAGACTTGTTGCGCACCCCTAACTTGGGTCGTAAATCGCTCAATGAGATCAAGCAAGTGCTGGCCGAACACGACCTGTCACTGGGCATGAAATTGGAAAACTGGTCGGCAGTAGCCGAGAAATAAAGCTCGCTTGGTTAACGCCAGGCCAGAAAGCAAAAGAGGAAAATCATGCGTCATCGTTTAGGACTTAGAAAACTCAATCTCAGCAGCAGCCACCGTTTGGCGATGTTGCGCAACATGACCGTTTCGCTGTTGCGTCACGAAGTCATCAAGACGACTCTGCCAAAGGCTAAGGAACTGCGCCGCGTCGCAGAACCTATCCTGACGCTGGGTAAGAACCCAAGCTTGGCTAATCGTCGTTTGGCGTTTGCACGCCTGCGCGACCGTGAGATCGTCACCAAGTTGTTCGACGAACTCGGCCCACGCTACGCAGCTCGTAACGGCGGTTACTCTCGCATCCTGAAGTTCGGTTTCCGCAAGGGCGACAATGCTCCTATGGCATTGGTCGAACTGTTGGACCGTCCAGCAGAAGCTCAACCAGTGGAAGTCGCTGGCGAGTAAGCTGACAAAGCATAAGCAGCAAAGCACAAGGCCGGGTTCATCCCGGCCTTGTTGTTTTCTGGAACAGTTTCAAACATCAGTACGGTTTCTCTCCAACCCAATTACCTGGGGTCTGGTATTGGCACACCCAAACTTGCTCCTTTGAGTCTTCACATACTGCAAAGGCACAACCTACGCTGCGTGTGCTCTTCCATACGACTTGCGTGTAGTGTCCGCACATCTTGCCTTGAGCGCAGGTATTGCGAGAGTAGTTGTAGTCTTTGACTTCACTCCCCCAAGCATCAACTACTTTTTGCGGGCTGATCTGTTGCACTTCACGCTTACCATCGGACCAGCGAACTGCACTCGCCCAATATAGATTCTCACCATATTTACCGTCAGGTTTGCTGTGCTGCATCTTGCACTGGTTCGCCGCTTTTAGATGGTCAGCCCAACGTTGAGATGAGGCGGCAAGCTCGGACGAGTAGATGAGCACTGGCGTGCCCACCCTTGCGCGCCACTGGTTATGAGCGACGAGCATCTCGCTGGTATCAAACTCTCCGGCTTGCGCAGATAGTGCAGGGAGCATGCACAGCAGAAATACGCGCTTCATTATTTCCCCAGTAGCTTTTTCAGGTAAGGCCCTGTCACGCTGTCCTTGTTCGCGGCGACATCCTTGGGCGAACCTTGCGCCACGATGATGCCACCGCCATCGCCACCTTCCGGACCAAGGTCGATCACCCAATCTGCCGTCTTGATGACATCCAGATTGTGTTCGATGACAACCAGCGTGTTGCCTTGGTCGCGCAGCGTGTGGATGACCTTGAGCAACATGTCGATGTCGTGGAAGTGCAGGCCGGTGGTCGGCTCATCCAAGATGTACAAGGTGCGCCCGGTGTCGCGTTTGGAGAGTTCCAGTGACAACTTCACGCGTTGTGCTTCACCGCCGGAGAGCGTGGTCGCACTTTGACCGAGTGTGATGTAACCCAAGCCAACGTCTAGCAGTGTCTTCAACTTGCGCGCGAGGATAGGCACGGCTGAGAAGAACTCGTGCGCTTGTTCCACCGTCATGTTCAATACTTGGTGGATGTTCTTGCCTTTGTATTGGACTTCCAATGTCTCGCGGTTGTAGCGGTGGCCGTGGCACACGTCGCAGGGTACGTAAACGTCTGGCAGGAAGTGCATCTCTACCTTGATGACGCCATCGCCTTGGCAGGACTCACAGCGCCCACCCTTCACGTTGAAAGAGAAGCGGCCTGGTCCATAGCCGCGCTCACGCGCAGTGGGCACGCCCGAGAATAGGTCACGTATCGGTGTGAACAGTCCGGTGTAGGTCGCAGGATTGGAGCGCGGTGTACGTCCGATGGGCGACTGGTCCACACTGATGACCTTGTCGAAATGCTCCAAGCCTTCGATCTCGCGATACGGTGCAGGCTCGGCATTGCTTCCGTATAGATGTTTCGCCACCGCGTTGTACAGCGTGTCGTTGATGAGTGTGGACTTACCAGAACCAGACACCCCAGCGATGCAGGTGAGCAGACCCACGGGTAGGTCGAGCGTCACATCTTTCAGATTATTCCCACTTGCACCGATGATCTTCAGTTTGCGTTCTTTATCCGGCTTGCGATAAGACTTGGGAGCGGCGATGCTACGCCGACCTGACAGATAATCGCCTGTGATGGATTGCGGGTTAGCGATCACTTCCTGTGGCGTTCCTTGAGCGATCACGATACCGCCATGTTCGCCTGCACCGGGGCCCATATCTACGACGTAGTCCGCAGTCAGGATGGCATCTTCGTCGTGTTCCACCACGATCACGCTATTGCCCATGTCACGCAGACGTTTCAGCGTGTCCAGCAAGCGATCATTGTCGCGTTGATGCAGGCCGATAGAGGGTTCGTCCAACACATACATCACGCCCGTCAGACCCGAGCCGATCTGAGAAGCTAAGCGGATGCGCTGTGCTTCACCACCGGATAGGGTCTCAGCCGAACGATCCAGCGACAGATACTCCAGCCCCACGTTGTTAAGGAAAGTGAGGCGGCTGGCGATCTCCTGCACGATCTTCTCGGCGATGGCTTGCTTGTTGCCCGGAAGTGTCACACCTTGGAAGAAAGTCAGTGCCTGCTTCAGCGGCAAGGCGCTCAATTCAAAGATGGCGCGGTCGGCCACGCGCACGTGGCGCGCCTCTTCACGCAGGCGCGTGCCTTTGCACTCAGGGCAGGAACAACTGTTCAGATACTTCGCCAATTCTTCGCGTACGGTAGGAGAGTCGGTCTCTTTGTAGCGACGCTCCAGATTGTTCACGATGCCCTCGAAGGCATGCTCGCGCGTCATCTTCTTGCCACGCTCATTCACGTATTGGAAAGGGATCTCTTCGTGGCCACTACCGTACAACACCACCTGTTGTATCTTCTCCGGCAAGCTCTCGAAAGGCCGCTCCAAGTCGAAGTCGTAATGTTTCGCCAAGCTATCCAACATCTGGAAATAGAACTGGTTGCGTTTGTCCCATCCCTTGATCGCGCCGCTAGAGAGCGAGAGCGAAGGGAAGACCACGATGCGTGCCGGATCGAAGAACGAGATGACGCCCAAGCCATCACACTTCGGACATGCCCCCATTGGGCTGTTGAACGAGAACAGGCGCGGCTCCAACTCTTGCAGCGAATAGTTACAGATGGGGCAGGCGAACTTGGCAGAGAACAGATGCTCTTTGCCGGAATCCATCTCCACCGCCAGCGCACGACCATCGGCATGACGTAACGCCGTCTCGAACGATTCCGCCAAACGTTGTTTGATATCTGGTGAGACCTTCAATCTGTCCACCACGATCTCGATGGTGTGCTTTGAATTCTTCGCCAGTTTTGGCAGTGCATCCATCTCGCAGATCTTGCCGTTCACGCGCAGACGCACGAAACCTTGTGCGCGTAACTCATCGAACAGATCCTCCTGCTCACCTTTGCGTTCCACCACGATGGGCGACAGGATCATCACTTTGGTGTCGGTAGGGAGGGCCAACACGTGATCGACCATCTGCCCGACCGACTGCGCCTGCAACACGATGTCATGTTGCGGGCAGAAAGGATCGCCCGCACGCGCGAACAGCAGACGCAAGTAATCGTGTATCTCGGTGACGGTGCCCACCGTCGAGCGTGGGTTGTGAGACGTGGCTTTTTGTTCGATGGCGATTGCGGGGGAAAGACCTTCGATGAGGTCCACATCTGGCTTCTCCATCAACTGCAAGAACTGGCGCGCATACGCCGACAGCGATTCCACATAACGCCGCTGCCCCTCGGCATATAGCGTATCGAACGCGAGAGAGGACTTGCCCGAGCCAGACAGCCCCGTGATGACCACCAACTGATTACGTGGCAGATCGAGGCTGATGTTCTTCAGGTTATGGGTGCGAGCACCGCGAATCTTGATGTATTCCATGCTGGAAAGTGAGTCCGAAAAACGACTCGTCAATATACGCGAAAACGGGGACTTCCCCCAACCTTAAAAATCACTTTTGGCGAGGACGTAAGCACTATGCATTGGCGTATTAATGTTAAGGAGTCTTGGGTTCGCTAGGTTGAGTCGCCGCACTTTCCAACATCGGTTCCGGTGCGCGGCGCAGATCCAGCGTGAACGGGTAATCGGGATTGCGACCTTCGCGGCGGATATGCATCTCACCCGGTGTGTGGCCGTGGTTCCAGAAACGTGCCACGCGGCGCGCTTCGGCTTCGTTGGCGTTCACGGGGAAGGTGTCGTAGTTACGTCCGCCCGGGTGTGTCACGTGATAAGTACAGCCGCCGATGGAGCGTCCGCTCCAACTATCCACCAAGTCGAATACCAGCGGGGCTTGAACGCCGATGGTGGGGTGCAAGCCTGAAGGTGGGCACCATGCGCGGTAACGCACTGCGGCTACATACTCGCCGCGTGTGCCCGTGGGGGTGAGCGGGAGTGGACGACCGTTGCAGGTGACGATATGGCGGTTGTCGTTCATGTGGCTGACTTTGATCTGCATACGTTCGATGGATGAATCCACATAACGTGCGGTGCCCCCCGCGCTGACTTCTTCGCCTAACACATGCCACGGCTCGATGGCTTGGCGCAGCTCCATCTCGATGCCGTGATAAGCGACCGTGCCGAAACGTGGAAAGCGGAATTCAAGGAAGGGCGCGAACCAGTCGAACTCGAAGGCATACCCCGCGCGTTGCAGATCGAGCACCACGTCGCGCATGTCTTGCGCTACGAAGTGCGGCAACATGAAGCGGTCATGCAACTCTGTTCCCCAACGATTCAAATTGCCACTGTAGGGCGTCTTCCAGAAACGGGCGACGAGCGCGCGCAGCAGCAACATCTGCAACAGCGACATCTGCGCATGGGGGGGGCATCTCGAAGCCTCTGAACTCAACTAGCCCTAGGCGACCTGTTGCGCTGTCGGGTGAATACAATTTGTCGATACAGAATTCCGCACGATGTGTGTTGCCGGAAAGATCGACCAACAAGTTGCGCAGCAATCTATCCACTAGCCACGGCTGCTGACTCTCTTCACCCGGTTTCAACTTCTCAGCCATCTGCTGAAAAGCGATCTCCAACTCGTACAAACTCTCGTGACGTGCTTCATCCACGCGCGGCGCTTGGCTGGTGGGGCCGATGAACATGCCTGAGAACAGATACGACAACGCGGGGTGATGTTGCCAATAAGTGATGAGACTCATCAACACATCGGGACGACGCAAGCACGGTGAATCGGCGGGCGTGGCCGCACCCAGCGTCACATGGTTGCCACCGCCGGTGCCCGTGTGGCGACCATCCAGCATGAACTTCTCTGTCCCCAATCTTGTTTGGCGCGCCTCTTCGTAAAGCGTCTGCGTGTTCGCCACCAATTGTTCCCATGTGCTGGAAGGGTGGATGTTCACTTCGATCACACCGGGGTCAGGCGTGATGCGGAATTCCTTCACGCGCGCATCGGAAGGTGGTGTGTAACCTTCCAGTCGTAGCGGCAATTTCAAAGCGGCTGCGGTAGCTTCGATCGCATCGAGCAACACGATGAAATCTTCTAGCAAAGGCACGGGCGGCAGGAACACACACAACACACCTTTGCGCACCTCGGCACACAAAGCAGTGTGTACCACTTCGCGCGGGTCGTATTTCTCTTTACTGGCCGCAGTTATTGATTTCTTGCTGGATGCTTTTGCAGCGGGCGCTTCGTGTGTCGCATCGAAGGGGTCGCGTCCGAACGCCTCCTCTTTGTCTTCAGGTAACACCCACGGTAGCGAAGCCAATGGCAGGCGCAGACCTAGCGGTGAATCGCCGGCAATGAGGTACAGATGCTCGCGCTTCAGCGGCCATGGGCTAGAACGGAATCCGTTAGGTACGATGGCCTTTGCAGCGCGTTGCGGTGTGGCGGGCGGCAGTGCCTTTAAGGGCAACACATAACCCACCGCCTCACCCAATCCGCGTTCGATGAGTTTCGCTAAACGTTTTCGCTCATCGGTATTCTTCAGGTCTGCTGAATGCGGATCGAAGTTCTCAGGCCAGCGTAATTCTTCGTTGATGATCTGCGTCACGTCTTCGAAGGCTGGGATGATGAATCTTTCATCTAGGCTCAGTTGCTGAGCAAGCCCTTGCATGAAGCGCAACGCATCTGCCGTACTGTGTCTTCCACCGTCGTCCGCCGTTACTAACAGCGTGCGGTCTTTCCATAACGGCTCGCCATCCGTGCGCCAGTAACAACCCAGTGCCCAGCGTGGCAGCGGTTCGCC
>JBGSWB010000185.1:0-4971 GCA_041752675.1 Sideroxydans sp.
TGCGTGTTCCCCATGATCCCCATCTTGTCGGGCATCATCGTCGGGCGCGGCCACAAGATCACCCATATGCATGCCTTCATCCTGTCGCTGGCTTATGTGTTGGGCATGGCCGTCACCTACGCCATCGCCGGTGTGGCTGCAGGCTATTCCGGCGACCTCATCTCGAACTCGTTGCAGACGCCTTGGGTGTTGGGCAGCTTCGCCGCACTGTTCGTAGTGCTGTCGCTATCCATGTTCGGCTTCTATGAATTACAGCTTCCTTCGGCGTTGCAAAGCAAACTCACCGATACCAGCAACAAGTTACATGGCGGACACTTGTCCGGCGTGTTCGGCATGGGTGCGCTGTCCGCCATCATCATGGGCCCTTGCGTGGCCGCCCCGCTCGCAGGCGCACTCCTATATATAAGCCAGACGCATGATGCCGTGCTGGGCGGAACGGCGCTGTTCGTGATGGCGCTGGGTATGGGCGTACCGCTTCTCATCATCGGCACCTCGGCTGGCACCTTGTTGCCCAAAGCGGGCGCTTGGATGGAATCGGTGAAGCGTTTCTTCGGCGTGATGATGTTGGCCTTGGCCATCTGGATCGTCTCACCTGTCATCCCGCTCTCTGTTGAGATGGGACTGTGGGCGGCGCTGCTGATCTTCTCCGCCATCTACCTGCACGCGCTCGATCCGCTTCCCCACAGCGCACGTGGTTGGGACAAACTCGGCAAAGGACTAGGCGTCTTGGCGTTACTGCTGGGCGTGGCCTATCTGATCGGCGCTTTGTCTGGCGCGCGCGACATCCTGCGCCCGCTCGGCAACCTTGGACGCGCCACGGCTGAAGCAAGTCACAGCCTAATCTTCGAAAGAGTGAAGTCGAACGCGGAACTTGATGCAAGGATCGCTCAAGCCGCCGGCAAGACCGTGATGCTAGATTTCTACGCAGACTGGTGTGTGTCCTGCAAAGAGATGGAGCGCTTCACCTTTAGCGATGCTGGGGTGCAAGCCAAGTTGAAGGACACCATCCTGCTACAGGCTGACGTAACGGCCAACAATGCGGACGACAAAGCTTTGCTACAACGCTTCCAACTGTTCGGCCCTCCTGTCACCTTGTTCTTCGACAGAGAAGGCAAGGAAATGGCTGATTCCAGAGTCGTCGGCTATCAAGATGCCCGTCAATTCACGGACTCACTGATTGCCGTTGGTCTATAAGCCCGATTTTCCACAAGTTCTTTTAATGGGTGGACAAACTAGTCCATTTTGCGGCAAACTGCGCCAATGAAGAACGTCTTGGTACTCCACGGCCCCAATCTGAATCTGCTCGGAACGCGCGAGCCAGATGTGTATGGCCGCGTCACGTTGGACGAAATTAACGCCAAGTTGTCTGCACAAGCGCAGGCAAAAGACGCAAAGCTGGCTTACTTCCAAAGCAACACTGAAGGAACGCTGGTAGATCGCATCCAACAAGCAAGAACGGATGGGACCGATTTCATCATCATCAATCCGGCAGCGTTCACGCACACCAGCGTGGCGATCCGTGATGCCTTGTCGGCGGTGAGCATCCCTTTCGTCGAAGTTCATCTGTCGAACGTGTTCGCGCGCGAGGCGTTCCGTAAAGAGTCTTATTTTTCTGATATCGCCGTTGGCGTCATCAGTGGTTTGGGCGCAACAGGCTATGAGCTTGCCCTGCAATTCGCACTACAACATTCTGTGAGGAGATAAAAAAATGGATCTACGCAAACTGAAGACACTGATCGAACTGGTCGAGAACTCGGGCATCGCCGAACTGGAATTGACTGAAGGTGAAGAGCATGTGCGTATCTCACGTATGAGCTCAGTCTCAGCTCCTGCCGTACAACATCACTACGCCGCTGCGCCAATGGCCGCGCCGGCTGCCGCCCCCGCTGTTGCCGCAGCACCTGCTGCGCCAGCCGCACCTGAAGGCCATATCGTCAAATCTCCTATGGTAGGTAGCTTCTACCGCGCGGCATCTCCAGGTGCTAAAGCGTTCGTCGATGTTGGCTCGACCGTGAACGAAGGCGACACTATCTGCATCATCGAAGCGATGAAGCTGCTGAACGAGATCGAAGCGGACAAGGCTGGCGTGATCAAGGCCATCTTGGTCGAGAACGGCCAAGCCGTCGAGTTCGGCCAACCACTGTTCATCATCGGTTGATGCATCATGGCCGTCTTCGAACGTAAACCCAAAACACCCGCTCCGCCGGAGACCCCGATCATGTTTGAAAAGATCCTTATCGCCAATCGCGGCGAGATCGCGCTACGTATCCAGCGTGCCTGCCGCGAGATGGGCATCAAGACTGTCGCCGTTCACTCGGAAGCGGACGCCGATGCCAAGTATGTGAAGTTGGCTGACGAGTCCGTTTGTATCGGGCCCGCAAGCTCCAGCCTGAGCTACCTCAACGTTCCCGCCATCATCAGTGCTGCCGAAGTGACCGATGCGCAAGCGATCCACCCAGGCTACGGCTTCTTGTCCGAGAACGCGGACTTCTCCGAGCGCGTAGAGAAATCGGGCTTCGTTTTCATCGGCCCCCGTGCCGAGACCATCCGCCTGATGGGCGACAAGGTCTCTGCCAAGAGCGCCATGAAGAAAGCCGGCGTGCCTTGTGTTCCGGGCGTCGAAGGCGCTTTGCCTGACGATCCTACGGAGATCATCAAGATCGCACGCACGATCGGCTACCCAGTGATCATCAAAGCTTCCGGCGGCGGCGGCGGACGCTGCATGCGTGTGGTGCACACCGAAGCGGCACTGCTCAATGCGGTGACCATTACCAAGACCGAAGCTCAAGCAGCCTTCAACAATCCCATGGTGTACATGGAGAAGTTCTTAGAGAACCCACGCCATATCGAGATCCAGATCCTCGCAGACCAGCACGGCAATGCCGTGTACTTGGGCGAGCGCGATTGCTCCATGCAACGTCGCCACCAAAAGGTCCTTGAAGAAGCGCCAGCTCCGATGCTTGATCGCAAACTACGCGACAAGATCGGCGAACGCTGCGCCGAGGCGTGCCGCAAGATCGGTTATCGCGGTGCAGGGACGTTCGAGTTCTTGTACGAGAACGGCGAGTTCTACTTCATCGAGATGAACACCCGCGTACAAGTTGAACACCCAGTCACTGAGATGATCACTGGCATAGACATCGTGCAGCAACAGATCCGTATCGCTGCGGGTGAGAAGTTGCCCTTCCGCCAAAAGGACATCGAGTTCCGTGGTCACGCAGTAGAGTGCCGTATCAACGCCGAGCATCCCTACACATTCGTGCCCTCACCTGGTCGTATCACCAACTGGCACGTCCCTGGCGGCCCTGGTATACGCGTCGATTCGCATGTCTATAACAACTACTTCATCCCGCCTCACTACGATTCCATGATCGGCAAGGTGATCGCGTACGGTGATACACGCGACCAAGCCATCGCTCGTATGCGTACGGCGTTGTCGGAAATGGTGGTTGAGGGTATCAATACCAACATACCGCTGCATCAGGAGTTAATGAACGATGCCGCCTTCGTGCGTGGTGGCACCAGCATCCACTACTTGGAACACAAACTAGCGGAACGCACCAAGGGTAAATAACTCGTGTCTTGGCTCAACCTGTCGGTGCGCGCCGAGGCCGACTACGCCGAGGCATTGAGTGAGGCACTGCTCGCACGGGGCGCCTTGTCGGTGGATATGTTGGATGCCGATGCGGACACCCCCGACGAGCAGGCTATCTTCGGTGAGCCGGGAGAGCCCACCTCTGCCGTTTGGCAACACAATCTGGTCAATGCGCTGTTCGAAAGTGATGCCGCCGTCGCCGACATCCTGCGGGACAGTTGCGCCGAGCTCGGCATATCCGTTTTACCGGAACATCGCATCGAGACGCTGGAGGAAAGCGACTGGGTACGACTGACCCAAGCGCAATTCGACCCCATCCGCATCAGCGACCGTCTGTGGATCGTACCGACCTGGCATACACCGACCGACGCGTCCGCTATCAATATCGCGCTCGACCCTGGCCTTGCATTCGGAACAGGCAGCCACCCCACCACACGCTTATGTCTGCGCTGGTTGGACAAAAACACCCAAGCTGGCGAATCCGTTCTTGATTACGGATGCGGTTCCGGCATCCTTGCCATCGCCGCGATGAAATTGGGCGCGGGCAGTGCTATCGGTGTCGATGTGGATGCGCAAGCGGTGCAAGCCAGCCGCGACAATGCGATCGCGAACTGTGTCGAGGCTGATTTCTATCTGCCGGATGGTGTAGCCCTGCAACAATATGACGTAGTCGTCGCCAATATCCTGACCAACCCTCTGCGCGCACTCGCTCCTCTACTGGCAGGTGCGACCCGCACTGGCGGACGCATCGTCCTCTCAGGCATCCTCGCCGAGCAGGCTGAAGAAGTGATGCGCATCTATGGCCAGTGGTTCGATCTCGCACCTCCTGTGATCGAAGACGGCTGGTGTTGCTTGTCGGGAAGCAAGCGATGAGCGACGTCACGCAATGCCCCGAATGCACGACACGCTTCAAGGTGAGCGAAGAACAACTCGCTGCCCATGACGGCTTAGTGCGTTGTGGGCGCTGCCACGAAGTATTCAATGCCCGTGAACACCTGCAAGACGAAGGCCCCAGTCCGCAGCTCTCACTTCCCATAGAAGAACAGGCCGTTACTGAGACACATGTAACCGAAGAAGAGGCACCCTCCCTACCTGATGAAACGAACACTGAGGCCACCGTAGCATCGACAGAGACCGACCTCACCCCCATTCCGAACGTACCTGGATTGGAAGAAGAGGCGCCCACATTAGCCCAGCAAGTCGAGATCATCGAAGAGTTGACCGAAGAGATCCCCGCGCCCACCCCGCGCAAGAACCGCTGGGTCGGCGTCGTGGCCGCTTTGTTGTTAGTACTCACCCTCGTTGCACAAGCTGCTTATTTCTACCGCGTCGAACTGGCCGCTCGCCTCCCTGGACTGAAGCCCCTGCTCACTCAA
>JBGSWB010000186.1:0-2763 GCA_041752675.1 Sideroxydans sp.
TTGTCCTTGGGCTGGAACGCGGTCTCCAACGTCCCCGCCAAACCGAACGAACCGAAGAAAAAGACCGCCGTGACCACCAGTGTCGTCTTGCGATTGTGCAGACACCATTGCGCCCACTTGAGGTAGATATTGATCCAACCAGGTGTCGCGTGTAGTACACGCGGTTTCAAGAAATAGGCCGAGAACATCGGTGTCAGCAAACGCGCGACCACGAGTGAGAACAACACCGCTACCGCTGCCGTCCAACCGAACTGCACGAAGAATTTTCCCGGGATACCGCTCATGAACGCAGTCGGCAAGAACACCGCGACCAGCGTGAAGGTGGTCGCGATGACCGCCATGCCGATCTCATCCGCCGCTTCCATCGCTGCTTGATAGGGCGTCTTACCCATCTCCAAGTGGCGCATGATGTTCTCGATCTCGACGATGGCATCGTCCACCAGCACTCCCACCACCAATGACAATGCCAACAAAGTCACCATGTTGATGGAGAAACCAAACAGATACATCAGCGCGAATGTCGGGATGATGGCGAGTGGCAACGCAGTTGCCGCCACGATGGTGGCGCGCGTGTTGCGCAGGAAGAAGATCACCACGATCACCGCCAAGAGGGCGCCTTCAAAGATCATCTCCATCGATCCTTGGTAAGCCTGATACACCGCATCGACGGTGGTGAATACCTTCTCGACCTTGATCTCAGGATGTTCTTTCTGGAAACCCTCCAACGCGGTAGCAACACCTGCTGCCACCGCAACGTCACCCGCACCCAAGGAGCGTACGACTTCGAAACCAACGACCGACTTACCGTTATGCAAAGCTGCAGAACGACGCTCTGCGATGGAATCGCTCACGTTCGCCACTTGGTCAAGGCGGATGCGGCGACCATCACGTAGCGAGAGTTCCATCTGCCCGAGTTGCTCGGCCGTCTGCACCGTCGCCACCGTACGTACGGATTGTTCCATCCCGCCAAGGTCGGTGCGCCCACCTGGCGCTTCTTGTTGTATCTGGCGTAACTGAGCGGATATCTCAGATGCGGTGAGGTTGAGCGCCAACATCTTGGTCGGATCGAGTTCGACGCGCACCTGCCGTGTCACACCGCCCACACGATTCACTGCACCCACACCCTTCACACCTAGCAACAACTTGGAGATGTTGTTGTCCACGAACCACGACACTTCTTCTTCGCTCATCTTCGGCGAGGTGATGGTATAGGTCAGGATAGGTTTACCACTCAGCTCCACCTTGTTGATGGTCGGATCCAGCATCTCACGCGGCAGGTCACCCCTGATGCGTGAAATAGTCGAACGCACATCCTCTAACGCCTCACGCGAATCACGCTCCAAACGGAACTCGGCATTGATGATGGCCGAGCCATCCTTGACCTGCGTATAGATGTGTTTCAAACCTTGCGCGCTGGCGAGTGCGTTCTCGATCTTGCGCGCCACTTCGACTTCCATCTGATCTGGTGAAGCCCCAGGAATGGATGCGCTCACCGTGATCATCGGCAGATCGATGTCGGGGAACAACTGGATCTTCATGGCCTTGAACGCCATGAAACCCATGATGGTCAGCAGTGCGAACCCGAGCACCGCTGGAATAGGATTTCTAATAGACCAAGCTGAGAAGTTCATACGTAAGGACGCCTCTTAAAATTCAAAGTTCTAAGCAAGACAAGGCGCGAGCAAAAAATTGCGACGCGGCATATATCCGATATGTAAGGAGTAATTTTTTGTAAGCAACACAGTATTGCGACGAAATTTGGAGTTTAAGAGGTGTCCTTTAGCCTTTCACCACTTGCACGGTGTCACCTTCAGTCAAGAAAGCACCGCCGCTCTCGACCACAGGCTCGTTCGCTTTAAGACCTTGCTTGATCTCGACACGATCACCCACGCGCTGACCGATGATGACAGCATGCTCATTCACTTTGTTATCAGGGCCGATGTGCAACACATAGGTCTTGCTACCGCGTTGCATCACGGCAGACTGTGGCAACGTAGCCAATGTCCTCTTGCCACTGCTGATATCGATGATCCCGCGTGCATACGCGCCCGCGATGACGCCAGAACTGTTAGGCAAAGTGACCAAGGCGTAACCGTAACGCGTCTGCGGATTCACCGAGGGTGATATGGCACGTACCACCCCTTTGATGACGCGCCCCTCACCCACCGATACCTCCGCTGTCATGCCTTTGCGCAACAACATCAGCTCGTCTGCGGTCAGGTCGGCTTTCCATTCCAAGCGGCTCTTGCGGATGAGACGGAACAACTCTGCACCCGGCTGCAACATCGAACCCACGTTCGCATTGGCTGCCGAGATCACGCCCGAATCAGGAGCCAAGATGCGTCCTTGCGTGGTCCTACCTGTCGCGTCATCTACTGTTCCAGTAAAGTTATCCAGCGTCACCAGCACATCACCCTGCTGCACATGGTCGCCGATGCTCACCTTCACTTCGGCGATGCGCAGACCCTGCACCTGCGCACTGATGATGGCTTCCTGACACGGCAGGATGCTGCCGTTCGCGGTCAATGAGCGCGCCCACTTGTCTTGGCGTAGTGTCGTCGTCGTCACTGTCAACGCGGGGCGACCTGTTGCTGGCGCTTGCGCTTCTTCCGCCACACTGGTGCTCGACACGCTCGCTACGCCTGCAACTGCCAGTGCACTCGCCACCACACCACCGATGATCCATTTCTTGTTCTTCAGCATTTTCATCTCCATCATTATTCTGTCTTGATCACTTCTTGGCGCGAGCTGCGCGTTGTTTCT
>JBGSWB010000187.1:0-11327 GCA_041752675.1 Sideroxydans sp.
CATCATCGAGTGGTCGGCGAAGAACCGCTTCCTGGTCCTCCTCGCCACCTTGTTCATCACACTGGCAGGCATCTACGCTCTGGTCAAAACGCCACTGGACGCGCTACCTGATCTGTCCGACGTGCAGGTCATCGTCTATACGGAATACTCGGGACAGGCGCCGCAGGTGGTGGAAGACCAAGTCACCTACCCGCTCACCACGACCATGCTGTCGGTGCCGAAATCGAAAGTGGTACGCGGCTTCTCCTTCTTCGGCGCATCGTTCGTGTACGTGATCTTCGAGGACGGCACCGACATCTACTGGGCGCGTTCGCGCGTGCTGGAATATCTGAACAGCATCGCTAGGCGCATGCCCCAAGGCGTATCTCCGCAACTGGGTCCGGATGCCAGCGGGGTAGGCTGGGTGTACCAATACGCCGTGTTGAGCGACAAACACGACCTTGCCGAACTGCGCACCATGCAGGACTGGTATGTGCGCTACCAACTCACCAAGGCTCAAGGCGTGGCCGAGGTCGCATCCATCGGCGGCTTCGTGCAGCAATATCAGGTGACGGTCGATCCACTCAAGCTGCGTTCCTACGGAATACCCCTGAACAAAGTTTCGCAAGTCATCCGCGACTCCAACCGAGACGTCGGAGGGCGCGTGGTGGAGATGGCCGAGACCGAGTACATGGTGCGAGGCCGCGGCTACCTGCGCGGCAAAGCGGATATCGAAAATCTGGTTGTGAAAGCCGAGCGCGGCACGCCGGTGCTACTACGCGACATCGCGCGTGTGGAACTGGGGCCGGACGAACGACGCGGACTGACCGAGTTGAATGGTGAAGGCGAAGTGGTGTCCGGCATCGCCATGGCGCGCTACGGGCAGAACGCGCTGGAAGTGATCGAGAACATCAAAGCCAAGATCGCCGAGATCGCACCCGGCTTGCCCGAGGGCGTGACCATACAGACCGTGTATGACCGCTCCGAGTTGATCCAGCGCGCCATCGCCACGCTGAAGCAAACGCTGCTGGAAGAGGGATTGATCGTGGCGTTGGTGTGCATGGTGTTTTTGATGCATGCAAGAAGTGCTCTGGTCGCCATCGTGATGCTGCCCATCGGCGTGCTGATCGCGTTCATCGCCATGCGCTTTTTGAACCTGAATTCCAACATCATGAGTCTGGGCGGGATTGCGATTGCGATTGGGGCGATGGTGGATGCGGCGATTGTGATGATTGAGAATGCGCATAAGCATTTGGAGCGGATGCAGGAAGGCGAATCTCGTTTCGACGCGATACTGACCGCCTGTAAAGAAGTCGGCCCCTCCCTCTTCTTCTCCCTGCTCATCATCACCGTGTCCTTCCTGCCGGTGTTCACGCTGGAGGCGCAAGAGGGCCGCCTGTTCGCGCCGCTCGCCTTCACCAAGACCTTCGCCATGGCCGGTGCCGCCCTGCTCTCGGTCACGCTGGTGCCGGTGCTGATGCTGCTGTTCATCAAAGGCAACATCAAACCGGAATCAGCAAACCCGCTCAACCGCTGGCTCATTGCGGGCTACCGTCCGCTCATCGCCGCCGTGCTGCAATACAAAAAAACAACCCTCGCCGTCGCCGCATTAGCGATGCTGTTGAGCATCTATCCCGCCATGAAGCTGGGCAGCGAATTCATGCCGACGCTCAACGAAGGCACGTTGTTCTACATGCCGACCGCGCTGCCCGGCATGTCGGTGACCAAGGCGGCAGAGCTGCTGCAAACGCAGAACAAGATCATCAAGAGTTTCCCCGAGGTCGCCTCGGTGTATGGCAAGGCCGGGCGCGCGCAGACCGCCACCGACCCCGCGCCGCTGGAGATGTT
This sequence comes from Sideroxydans sp., assembly GCA_041752675.1. GTDB lineage: Bacteria > Pseudomonadota > Gammaproteobacteria > Burkholderiales > Gallionellaceae > Sideroxyarcus. The sequence continues at coordinate 1,828 of JBGSWB010000187.1, forward strand.
CGAGACGGTGATCAACCTCAAACCGCAGGAGGAATGGCGCGACGGCATGGACACCGACAAGCTGATCGCAGAGATGGACAAGGCGCTGCAATTCCCCGGTGTGGCTAACTCGTGGACCATGCCGATCAAGGCGCGCATCGACATGCTCTCCACCGGCATCCGTACGCCCATCGGCATCAAGGTATACGGCAAGAACCTGGACGAGATGGAGCGCCTCGCCAAGCAGATCGAGGGCGTGGTCAAGAACATACCGGGCACGACCAGTGCCTACGCCGAGCGCATCACCGGCGGTTTCTATCTCGACATCGAACCAGACCGACTGGCGCTGGCGCGCTACGGACTGACTGTCGGCGAGTTGCAGGATGTCATCGCCACCGCACTCGGCGGCGAGATGGTCACCACCACGGTGGAAGGGCTGGAGCGTTTCGGCGTGAGCGTGCGTTATCCGCGCGAACTGCGCGACACGCCGGAACGGATCGCGCGCGAAGTTCTGGTAACCACCATGGAGGGCGCGATGATCCCGCTCGGCCAGGTCGCCAGAGTTAGCCTAAGCAAAGGCGCGCCGAGTATCCGCACTGAGAACACCCTGCTCTCCGCCTACATCTACGTGGACATCCGCGAGCGCGACATCGGCTCGTACGTGGATGAGGCGCGCAAAGCGGTGGCGGCGGAAGTGAAGTTCCCACCCGGCTACTACGCCACCTGGAGCGGGCAATTCGAATACATGGAGCGCGCCATCGCGAAGATGAAGATCGTGATTCCGATCACGCTACTGCTGATCTTCCTGCTGCTGTATCTCAACTTCAAACGCGTCACCGAATCGCTGGTGGTGATGCTGTCAGTACCGTTCGCGCTGGTGGGCGGTGTGTGGCTGCTGTGGCTGCTCGATTACAACTTGAGCGTGGCAGTCGCTGTGGGCTTCATCGCGCTGGCTGGTGTGGCGGCGGAGACGGGTGTGGTGATGCTGATCTATTTGGAGAAAGCTTGGCAGGAAGTGCGGGCAAAGTGCGCCGAGGCTGGACGCGAACCCTCAGCTCAAGACTTGTACGCCGCCATCATGGGAGGTGCTGTCGAACGCGTGCGCCCCAAGATGATGACCGTGGTCGCCATCATGGCCGGCCTGCTGCCCATCCTGTGGAGCAGCGGCACCGGCTCGGAAGTGATGCGCCGCATCGCCGCGCCCATGGTCGGCGGCATGATCTCTTCGGCGGTGCTCACGCTGCTGGTGATTCCGGTGATCTATGCGCTGATCAAACGAAACGAATCTTCTTCAACCACCAACCGAAAGGAAGCATCATGAAAACTCTGACACTCGCATTCTTATTCGCCCTGCTGGCGACCGGCACCGCAGCCCAAGCCGCATCTCAGGAGCATGAGCATCATCACGACATGGCTACGCAGCAGGCCGCCGCCACGCACGCAGGCACAGGCGTGCTGAAAGCGGTGAACGCCAAGGACGGCAAGGTGCAGATCGCGCACGAACCCATCGCCGAGCTGGATTGGCCGTCGATGACTATGTGGTTCATGTTGCGCGAACCTTTACCCAAAGGCCTCAAGGCTGGTGACGCGGTGCGCTTTGAAATCATGCAAGGCGAAAAGAAGCAGTGGGTGATCGTTAAGATCGGGCGCAAGTAATACTGCTTGAAACAAAGCCATTTTCAGGCCGTTGATGAATCGCACTCTGAAGCGTATTATTCGCCACACTGTAAACAACTCCACAAGGAGATCAAGTCATGTCCAATCTGACAGCCAATGATTTAAAAACAAAAGGCATCGCCGCCATCGAAGCCATACTGGCAGATCGCCCGGAAGCGATTGTCTCGGTACGAGGCAAAGATCGTTTCGTGGTGATGGAGATCGCGCAGTATCACCACTTGCGCGAATGCGAGTTGGAAGCCGCATTGGCAGAAACAAAAGCCGACATCGCGGCGGGCAGGATTAACAAAGGTACGGCAGCAGCACATGTGAAGCGGGTGAAAAAGTCTGTCGCATGACCTTCCAGCTTATATACACCGCGCAGTACGAAAAACGCGCGGCGCGTTTTTTAAAGCGTCATCCAGCGCTAGAAAACCAATACCTCAAGACACTGCAACTGCTAGAGATGAATCCACACCATCCATCACTGCGTTTGCATGCCCTGAGCGGCAGGTTGCAGGGGTTGCACTCGGTATCCATCAACCTTTCTTACCGCATCACGCTTGAGTTGTTAATTAAGGATGAAGAAATCATCCCGATCAATGTGGGTGATCATGATGTGGTGTATTGAAGAATATTCGCGTCCCTGATTACCTGCTATCGCTCGCCCTACTGCGCTACTGCCCCACTAGCTACTTGTTGCGCTTTGCTTTTGTCACGCACGTAAATAATCAATTCGAGCCTGGCCCTTTTGATTTTTCCAAGGTGGAAAACGTCATTTTAGCTGTGTGCTCGGAGTGATACCGTACTTTGTGCTTATTCGGTCAGACCAGCGATTCATAAAGGCAGCGGAGTTGGTCAAACCTTCTACGCAAGAGTCGGAGTACTTGTTCATAAGAAGTGAAATGTTGCTGTAATTGTTGTCGATGGTCTCTTGCATTGCTTTCAAGCTTATTTCGAAGCGCGCGAGTGTTACCTTTGTTGCCATTTCTTCTGAGCGGCTCTGCTTCGCTGAGATGAGAGAAAACTCAGCCGCCTTGTCTGATACGGCTTTTAACTTTGCGGATTCGGCAGACTTGCCAGAGCTGGCAAAAGCTCCTTCCAGAATTGCGAAGTAGGCTGCACATTCCGCATATTCGGTAGCAATGTTGTCTGTGACTTCTGCAGAAATAGCTTCCGCTGACGGTTGTGCCGCTGATGGAAAACTGACGAAAGCCAAAATAGAAAAAAAGATTCGGTACATGCGAGTTCCTTTTTTGACGCCCAATGTAAAAGTAAGAGGCTGCGCTTTTCGCAAACCCGCTTGACTGCCGGGTTGGGTATTTACTTACATTCGATAGCGATATTGTGTTGAGGCGCCATCATCGTGCCACCGTTCGACATCGGTATACCAACAGTGCCAGAAGAACGATCAATGATGTTGTACCCTCCAGGGCAAACTTCACCAGCCTTTTTGTAGCAGGCATCGAGAGTGCGCCCCATACCGCTACATTTCATTGAGTATGCGGTTTTACTATTTGGGCCAACAAATTGCTGTGGCTCAATTGAGGCACAAGCTGCAAGAAAAATGGAAGCAGCAACAATGAATATTTTTTTGAAACTCATATCAATCCCCCATCACCCCAGTTGATAGATGTTCAGACTCCAAGGTTGCGCTGCCTAATGTTTGAATTCACTAACCTGCGCGACTTTTCTCGCAGGTCCCTCGAACGTAGTGTTAGCCCTCAACCACATACTTTAAAAGACCTATCCCTCAAAACAATAGGGACAGACCACGGACTATTTGGCCTGTATCAAAGAGTATTCGGTGAGTCTAGCAATCAAGTGCTTCCCCTTTGTAGAACAAGTGTGCCGCTGGCGATGTTTCCCGTCGGTGCGGGAATCTATCCTTGCGCCAGCTCCTATCCTGGGGGAGTCCGCTGTGAGCCTGGCACCGTGCGTGCGGTGCGATGTGCGTGGGGCGGAATTGCAAGTGGGGCGAACTTTATGGGTTTGGGGCGGGTTGTGTCAATCGCGCTGAGTGGCGATTGTGTTCGCTGCGAGTTGAGGCGGGGGAAAAGAAGCAGTGGCAGATCGAGAAGATAAAACCTAAATATCGACCCGCCACACTGCTGTAGTAAAGAGCCGCCCGTTTAGGACTATTGTTCTGCTTCTTTTTTTGCCGAATTGCGAACAAGTTTTTCGAAACCCACTGTCGATACTTGGCTGACATCTAGATATTCGTGTGTGACATCAAGCTCTCTGATCACATTGTTACTCTTGCACCAACTGTGCCACGCCTTATCCGCAGATTTCGAGGTGCCGGGCAATCCATGCAGCTGATAGCGACTGCCGCTTTGCGTAGTCAGCATCATCGCTTCCCGATCAAAACTCTTGATGGGACTGCTGGCACGTCCCACATCCTGCGACACCTCATGCCCACACAGATGGCGGGACACTTCGCCAGTTTTCAATTCGACCTCGACCACTTTCCAGCGGCGAATGGTCAAATGATATGCACCATAGATCCCAGTTGTTGACACTACTCTCTCCCTTTATCTCATCTTCTCGACAGCTTCTTCCACTCGTTCCACCGCGATGATGGTCATGCCATCTATCTTATGTTTGGGCGCATTGGCTTTTGGGATGATGGCATGAGTGAAGCCCAATTTCGCAGCTTCTTTCAAACGCTCCTGTCCACGTTGCACGGGACGCACCTCACCCGCCAGCCCCACTTCACCGAACACCACCATCTTTTCTGGCAAGGGTTTGCTGCGCAGTGAGGACACGATGGCGAGCAACACGGCCAGATCCGCCCCTGGCTCGGTGATCTTCACACCACCCACCGCATTGATGAAGACATCCTGATCGAAACAGGCGATGCCTGCGTGGCGATGCAACACGGCCAGTAACATCGCCAATCGGTTCTGCTCCAGCCCCAATGACAAACGGCGAGGCGTGGGTGCATGGGAATCGTCGAGCAAAGCCTGTATCTCGACCAGCAAGGGGCGCGTGCCTTCTTGTGTGACCATGACGCAAGAACCGGGCACTTGCGCACCGTGCTGTGACAAGAACAGCGCGGATGGATTGCTCACTTCGCGCAGTCCTTTTTCGGTCATGGCGAACACGCCTAACTCGTTCACCGCACCGAAGCGGTTCTTGAATGCTCGGATGAGGCGGAAACTGGAGTGCGTATCGCCTTCGAAATACAACACGGTATCGACGATATGTTCCAACACGCGCGGCCCCGCCAGCGCACCTTCTTTGGTGACGTGACCAACGAGGATGATGGTGACGCCGTTGCTCTTCGCCAAGCGCGTGAGTTGGGCTGCACATTCGCGCACCTGCGCCACCGAGCCGGGAGCCGAGGTCAGTTGTTCTGAATACACGGTCTGGATGGAGTCGATGACCACGACATCAGGTCTCTCGTTAGCGATGGTGGCTTGGATCTTTTCTAGTTGGATCTCGGGCAATAGATTGACCGAACGTGCATCCAGCGAAAGACGCTTGGCACGCAAGGCGATCTGCTGCGCTGATTCTTCGCCGCTGACGTAGAGGACTTTTTGCGATTGCGAGAGATGAGCCAAGGCTTGTAGCAACAAGGTGGATTTTCCGATACCGGGGTCGCCACCGATCAGCACCACGCCGCCTTCCACCAAACCACCACCCAACACGCGATCGAACTCTGCGATGCCCGTCGGCGTGCGCGACACTTCGCTCGCTTCCACCTCGGCCAGTTGCTGCAACTTACCCGATGCCGCCAATGCGCTAAAGCGGTTCTTGCCTGCGGCAGGCAGCGCTTCCGCCACCGATTCCACCAGCGTGTTCCAAGCATCGCAATGCGGACACTGTCCTTGCCATTTGGGCGATTGCCCTCCGCACTCGGTACAGGAATAGATCGTCTTTGCTTTTGCCATGCTGTTGGATTTCACATTTTTTGAGGGACTGATTAAGTCCGAAAGCCATGGTTCGATATATTTTCCGTTCGTCCCGAGTACCGCGCTTGCGTGGTGTATCGAGGGGGCGAACGGAAAACACTCACCACGAACGGACTTAATCAGACCTTCTTTTTCAATTCAGGCGCGAAGGATAACGTAGTTCCTATAAGTTAGAATAGCGACCATGCTAAGACTCACTGAAATCAAGCTTCCGCTCGACCACCCACAACACGCCATCCACGATGCGATCATCAAGCGCCTCGGTATCCGCGTGGACGAATTGAAGGGCTTCACCCTGTTCCGTCGCGGCTACGATGCGCGCAAGCCCTCGGCCATCATGTTCATCTACACGCTGGATGTAGAAGTGGCGAACGAAGCCAAAGTGCTCCTGCGTTTCAAGAACGACCTGCATGTGAAGGTCGCGCCAGACACCAGCTATCACCCCGTTGCCCAAGCCCCCAAAGGATTAGCAGAACGTCCGGTCGTCATCGGTACTGGGCCGTGTGGATTATTCGCCGGATTGATACTGGCGCAGATGGGCTTCCGCCCCATCATTCTGGAGCGTGGTAAAGAGGTGCGTGAACGTACCAAGGACACATGGGGCTTGTGGCGCAAACATGAACTGAATCCGGAATCGAACGTGCAGTTCGGCGAAGGCGGTGCGGGTACGTTCTCCGACGGCAAGTTGTACAGCCAAGTGAAAGATCCCAAGCACTACAGCCGCAAGGTGTTGAAGGAATTCATCCTCGCCGGCGCACCTCCTGAGATCGAATACGTGAGCAAGCCGCACATCGGCACCTTCCGCTTGGTCGGCATGGTGGAGGTGATGCGTGCGAAGATCATCGAACTCGGCGGTGAGGTACGTTTCCAAAGTCGCGTGAGCGATATCGAGATCGACAATGGACAAGTGCGCGGCGTGACCTTGGCGAACGGCGACCACATCGCCACGCGACATGTGGTGCTGGCCGTCGGCCATAGCGCACGCGACACGGTGGAGATGCTGCACCAGCGTGGCGTGTACATGGAGGCCAAGCCATTCTCCATCGGCTTCCGCATCGAACATCAGCAATCCCTCATCGACGCGGCACGCTTCGGCAAGAACGCAGGCAACCCACTCCTAGGCGCGGCGGATTACAAGTTGGTGCATCACGCCAGCAACGGCCGCTCGGTATATAGCTTCTGCATGTGCCCCGGCGGCACGGTGGTCGCCGCCACTTCTGAAGAAGGTCGCGTAGTGACCAACGGCATGAGCCAATACTCGCGCAACGAACGCAATGCCAACAGCGGCATCGTTGTGGGCATCACGCCCGCCGACTACCCTGACGGCCCGCTGGCCGGAATTGAGTTCCAACGTCAGTGGGAGAGTCGCGCTTACGTGTTGGGCGGCAGCAACTACAACGCACCCGCGCAACTGGTCGGCGATTTCATCGCACAGCGTCCTTCTACCAAGCTGGGCGAGGTACTGCCCTCCTACACTCCGGGCGTGACACTGGGCGATCTCTCAACGGCGTTGCCCGACTATGTGATCGAAGCCGTGCGCGAGGCATTGCCTGCGTTCGAGAAGAGCATCAAAGGATTCTCCATGCACGATGCCATCCTCACCGGTGTGGAGACGCGCACCTCTTCCCCCGTCAGCATCAAACGTGACGATAGCTATCAGAGCCTGAACACCAAGGGTCTATATCCAGCAGGAGAAGGTGCGGGTTACGCAGGAGGCATCATGTCTGCCGCCATCGACGGCATCGAAGTCGCCGAGGCGGTGGCGTTGAGTATGCTGCGCAATAACCCATAAACATCACACCGTCATTCCCGCGGAGGCGGGAATCCAGTGTGGTTATCAAATATGCCGGGGGGGTTGTCCCGCGTTGCGGGAAATAGTGAAAAGACTGTATTCCCGCCGAGGCGGGAATGACTAGAAAACTACTAGTGCAGTGTCTTACTCGTTGATACGGTCGCCGCTTCGATGAACACCGCTTCCGCATCGACTGAGTCGAACACATAACGTTCGTTGCAGAATTCGCAGTGCACTTCGATCTCGCCACGCTCAGCGAGGATAGCGCCGACCTCTTCCCTGCCCAGCATCTGCAACATGCGGCCCACGTTCTCGCGTGAACACGCACACTGGAACACGATGGTCTGGGCTTCGAACAAGCGGATGTCTTCCTCGTGATAGAGGCGATGGATCAACTCATCGGCGGGAAGTTGCAGAAGCTCTTCTGACTTGAGCGTATCGGCCAACTGCCCCGCCCTACCCCACGCATCTGCATCGTGTGATTCGTCCTTCTCGGGCAGCTTCTGCAGCAGCATCCCTGCGGCCACTTTGTCATCCGCTGCCAGCCATAGCCGCGTCTCCAATTGCTCGGAGCGAGTCATGTAGTTCTGCAATATCTCGGCGATGGTATCGCCTTCGAGTGCGACGATGCCTTGGTAGGCTTGATTGCCATCTTTGGGATCGAGGGTGATGACGAAGCGGCCATCTCCCACCAGCTCTTGCAACTTGCCTTGCGCCAAGTCACCTTCCCACTTGGCCGTGGCACGCAACTCCAAGTCACCCGTACATTCGACGACCAACAGTTTGACAGCGCCTTTGCCATGGATCTGCAACACCATGGATCCTTGCAGTTTGAGTGTGGCGGACAGTAGGACCGCAGCGGCACACAGCTCCCCCATCAGGTTCTTCAGCACAGGTGGATAGTCATGTCGCTCGATGACGGATTGCCAAACACTGTCGAGACGCACGATCTCGCCGCGTATGGGCAGGTGTTCGAACAGGAAGCGATGCAGGGTGTCGGTAGGATTTTTCATAGGGCGCGATGATAGCACGCAGCCCAATGACTACGGTCGTTGAGGGCACATATGCTGGATACGTTCTGCTGTTGCTGGATGACTTGAGAGGTAGTCCATCGCGACATCTTCGGCATCATTCTGTGGGGGCATCTTCTCATTGCGTGAACGATGAGCGGCTTCGAGCTTCTCCAATGCCGTTGCCAGCAGACACGGCGATAGACCATTGAGCTTCAAGGTACGCTCGGCATACTCATCCGATTCGCGCTCCATGTCGCGCGAGTAGGTGGCTTGCAGAATGACGGCAGGCACGGTCGCCAACAAGGTACTGACATCGCCCATATACCAAGTCATAACTAAACCGACCGCAGAGCTTTGCAACACCATACGCATGGCGTGGCGTTGTTCGATGTGTCCGCGCTCGTGCGCCAACACGGCGATGATCTCATTGTCATCTTGTGTGAGTTCGACCAATTCGTCCAACATCACGATGGTGCCATCGGGCAAAGCGAATGCGTTCGGCCCCATACGCGGCGAACTGCGGAACACGATGTGATAACGCATCTGAGAATCGGGCAAGGGCTGTAACTTGGCGTAGGCGGCAATCAAAGCTTGTTGCCGCGTCGCATCCAACTTACTCGGCTTCAACATGAACTTGTCGAAAGTATCCAAGGTCGAGCTACCCATCTTTTGCAGCACGGCATCTGGCACACGCTTGGCGATGACTTCAGCGCCCCACGGCAGCACGTAAAGATACGAAGCGACGAAAGTGGCCACGATAGCCACTGAAGCGACCAATGCCCAGCCCAGACTGTGCTGCATGCCATCCACCCAAGAGCGGCGCACACCTGCAGCAGCCAATATCTGGTCGAGCGCAGCGTGATCGGTGACCTCGCAATGGCCGCCTTCAGAAAAAGTCAGCAAGCGCGGCGTGTTACCTAGACGTTCAGAGATTTTGACTTGCGCGAGCGAGTGACGCAGTTCGAGATCGTCGCCACGCACCACCCACTCTTGATCTTCTAAAGAGAGCTCCACCGCCTTTGCAGCGGTGGTCTTGCCATCGAACTAAAGTGCGCTGACCAAGTTAGAGAGAGATGTCCAGATCGAACATCTCGGCAGTCTCTTCACCCAACGCATTGGTATCTTGCGATTGACCGGCACAGA
>JBGSWB010000188.1:0-7984 GCA_041752675.1 Sideroxydans sp.
TCCCTTATCATTTCAGAGCAGCACTCGCTGCTTTATGGCGCGATAGCAAAGCGGTTATGCAGCGGATTGCAAATCCGTTTAGCCCAGTTCGACTCTGGGTCGCGCCTCCAGTTTATTTTCCCGCTGTTTAAGATGGATCAAGCAAGGAGTTGCCGTAACTCCTCGCATATTTTTTCTGCAACGTTACCTTGCGCCAGTGTTTTGCCACCTATGCGGAATGTGTCTTCTGCGCGTGCGCCTAAGGTGTTGATCTTCGCGCTATGTAGTTCGATATCGTTTTGAGCGAGTACGTGGGCGATCCGTGCCAACAGTCCGGGGCGGTCACCCGCAATGATGGAGAGAATGAAGTGTCCCTTATCATCATGTTCGATATCGACTTTGGGGGCGATGGGAAAATGCTTGAGCTGTCGGCTGATCCTTCCACCCTGTGTAGCCTTGGAAATCTCATCGTTGGATAGATGTTGAGTGAGTTCGTATTCGATGTAGTTCATCACATCACGATATTCAGTCTTGTTGTCATTGGCATCCATGACCAAGAAGCTATCCAGCGCGTAGCCGTGCTGCGTGGTCAATATCTTTGCTTCCATGATGTTGTAGGACATGCGCGCGAAGAAATTGCAAATCTTGGCGAACAGGAATGGCTTGTCTGGTGAGTAGACAAGTACTTGTATGCCTTCTCCGATTCGGCTCAGCCTAGATTTTACGATTGGTGTCTCAGTATTGACCCGATGTGCCAGCAATCTTGTGTGCCATGCGATCTCGTGCGGCTCATGCCGTGTGAAGTATTCGTTATCGAGTTGTGTCCACATTAGTTTGTAGACGTCCGGGTGTATCGCATAGAGATTCAATAATTCGCCAGCCAAGCGACGGGCTTCGCCAGCTTGATCGGCGATCTTGCCGCTACTCAAGAATCGCTTAGTAGATTGGAATAGATCCTCTAATAGTTTGCCTTTCCATGCATTCCATACCTTGTGGCTCGTGCCTCTGATATCAGCAACGGTTAGTAGATAAAGTGCCGTGAGATAGCGCTCGTTCTTGATCTTGGATGCAAATGTGGCAATCACATCCTGATCTGAGAGATCTTGTTTTTGAGCAGTGGAAGACATGGTGAGATGGTTTTCAACGAGCCACACGATGAGCTCATTGTCCTCACGCATCAAGCCATGTTGTTTGCAAAAGCGTGAGGCGTCGGTACGTCCGAGCTTGGAATGGTCACCGCCACGCCCTTTGGCAATATCATGGAATAATCCAGCCAAATAAAGCACTTCTGGGCGCGCGAAATCAGTGATGAGTTTGCTACAGAGTGGGAATTCGTGAGTGTATATGAGAAGCGTGAACCGCCGCAGATTGCGAATCACCATCAAGATGTGTTCATCCACCGTATACACGTGGAAGAGGTCATGCTGCATTTGACCTACGACACGTCCAAAGGCGGGGATATAGCGCCCGAGTATATCTTGTTGGTTCATGCGGCGCAGCGTGTGGGTCAGGCCTTCTGGTTGTCTGAAGATATCCATGAACAACTCGTGATTAGTCTTATCTGCACGGAAGTTCGCACCGATCTTGGGGCGTGCTCGCCACAAGGCACGAAGAGTCTGTGCTGAGAATCCAGTAAGGCGCGGATGTTGTTGTATGAGCAGGAAACTTTCGAGGATGGCCGATGGATTCGTCTCGAACAGCATCTCATCCCTTGCCTCGAGTTTATCGTCACGCGCGATGAAGCGTTCATTTAGTGGGAAGGTCTCTGTGCTAGGGAACAGTCGTGCTCGCATGGTCAGCAACAGCACGGCATTCAGTTGTTGGACGGCTCGTTTGGTCTGGTAATAGCGTCGCATCATGCATTCGCTAGCACGCAGTTGAGGACTTGCAGTGATACCTAGTTGTTCAGCCAAGGGTGTCTGGTATTCGAATACGACTCGATCATCATGTCGGCCAGATAGATAGTGAAGTCGTATGCGTAGGTCTTGCAGGAAGTGTTCGTGATGGGCGACCTGTTTTGCTTCGCTTGGGGTGAGGAGGTCGGTCTTTGCCAAGGCTTGCCAATTATGTCCGAATCCAGATGCTCGTGAGATCCAGAGTACCGTTTGCAGGTCACGCAGTCCTCCCGGACTTTCCTTCAAGTTGGGTTCGAGATTGAAATCGGTGTCGATAAAACGTGTGTGACGCTGGATCTGCTCTTGCTGTTTTGCGTTATAGAATAAACGCGGGTCGAGATTTTCATTCAGAGCTGATTGAAGGTCTTTGAATAGAGATACCGAGCCGATGAGAAGGCGTGCCTCAAGCAGATTCGTTTGTACGGTCACATCCGTGGATTCTTGGATGCACTGTGTGATCGTTCGAACGCTATGGCCGACCTCTAAGCCGATGTCCCATAGATTTCCTACTAGTGTTTGCAATCGTTGCTCTAGTTCGGCGCTCGCATCTTGTGGCAGCAATACCAGTAGGTCGATGTCCGACTTTGGGTAGAGTTCGGCACGGCCATATCCCCCCACGGCGACCAGCGCAAGTTCTGGTGGTAACATCAAGCCGCGCCATACCTCCATCACATGCGCATCGACAGTCTTGCTGTGTGTACGCAAATATCTAGTGGGGTTGGGTTGGTCTATATAGTCTTGCCGCAGCACTTGGCGTGCCGTACGCAGGCTCTCACGTATCAGCGCGATGGTCATCAGTTCGGGGTGGGAGGGCAACCAGCCGAGAGAGTCAGCACCTCGAACCCTGTCTCTGTAACTAAGATGGTGTGTTCCCATTGAGCAGACAAACTATGGTCCTTGGTGACGATAGTCCAACCATCTCCTAATTGTTTGATCTCTTTCTTGCCAGCATTGATCATCGGTTCGATGGTGAAGATCATGCCGGCTTCTAGTTTTACGCCCGTACCGGCTTTGCCGTAATGGAGGACTTGAGGCTCTTCATGGAAGCGTGTGCCGATACCGTGCCCACAGAATTCGCGCACCACGCTGTAACCCAATCCTTCAGCAAAACTTTGGATGGCATGCCCAACGTCACCCAGATAGGCACCTGGACGCACCACACGAATGCCGCGCCACATCGACTCATAGGCTGCTTCGCACAGACGTCTAGCTTGAATGGAGGGCTCTCCCACGAAATACATGCGGCTAGAATCACCGTGGTAGCCATCTTTGATTGGAGTGACATCGAGGTTGATGATGTCGCCGTTCTTTAATTTCTTATCACTGGGGATGCCATGACAGACCTGATGGTTGATCGAAGTGCAGATAGATTTCGGATAGGGGTTATGTCCACTTGGTGCGTAGTTGAGTGGGGCTGGGATAGCCTTCTGTACGTCGACTGTGTAGTCATGACACAGCTTGTTCAATTCATCGGTAGTCACGCCTGCTTGGACAAAAGGTCCGATGTAATCGAGTAATTCACCTGCGAGTCGCCCAGCGACGCGCATCTTTTCGATCTCTTGTGGAGTTTTGATGCTGATTGACATGATGTATCTTCAAATTAGTGATGGGTGCGAGGATAGTAGATAGCACGACTCCGCACAACCAAGAAAAAAGGCACGCCAGCGGCGTGCCTTTTAACCTACTTAAGATGTGGAATTAACGCTTGTTGCCTGCGTAGTTGCCGCGTCCTAATGAAAAGCCCCCGGTGCCTTGTGGGCGTGGCGCGCTACGAGGTGCAGAAGAAGGTGCGCGGTTGCCATTCACTTCACGATTCACTGCAGTGTTGCCGCTCGCGTGATGACCGCCTTGAGGACGTGCATCATGACCGCGAGATTCGAAACCACCTTGAGGACGTGCATCGTGACCAAAACGAACGTGCTTTTGACCATCGCGACGTTGACCTTGAGGGTGCTCGTGACGGCTGTCTGGCGCGCTGTGGCGAGTATTGCCCGCTTCAGCGTTGCGAGCGGCGTACCCACCTGCATTGTGGTTGCGACCTGCATTACCGCCACCATTGTGGTTGCGAGAGCTGAATCCGCCGCCGTTACCTCGGCCTTCGCCGCGAGGTTGAGAAGAGGCTGGACGTGGTTTGAATTTTGGCTCTAAACCCACAATGGTATGTGGTTGGATCGGTTGGCCGGTGTAACGTTCGATCTTCTTCAGATGCATCGCATCACGATTTGAGGCAAACGACACAGCGATACCAGAAGCGCCGCCGCGACCGGTACGACCGATACGGTGAACATAGTCTTCAGCAAATTTAGGCAAATCAAAGTTGATCACGTGAGAAATGCCTGCTACGTCGATACCGCGGGCAGCCACATCGGTTGCAACCAACACACGTACATTACCTTTACGCAGGTTGAGCAACGTGCGGTTACGCTCGCGTTGATTCATGTCGCCATGCAGAGCAGCAGCAGCGTGGCCTTGAGCGGAAAGCTCATCAGCCAACATGTCAGCGTCACGCTTGGTTGCAGTGAACACCAATGCTTGGTTCAGTTCGGTATCGCGCAACAGATGGTCGAGCAGGCGATTCTTGTGTGCCATGTCATCTACGAACATCAGACGTTGTTCGATGTTCTCGTGACGTGCTTTGGAGGCTGTCACGCTGATACGTTTTGGGCTCTTCAACAGTTTTTGTGCCAGATTACCGATGACACCATCCAGTGTCGCCGAGAACAATAAAGTTTGACGGCTTGCAGGAGTAGCATCTGCGATGCGTTCAACGTCGTCGATGAAACCCATATCCAACATGCGGTCCGCTTCGTCCAATACCAACATCTCCAAACGAGAGAAGTCGATACGGCCACGATCAATGTGGTCGATCAAACGGCCTGGAGTCGCTACCAAGATGTCGACAGGGCTAGACAGCAGTTTATTTTGCAGTGGGTAAGGCATGCCACCCAAGATGCTCACGACCTTGACGCGCATGTTCTTACCGTACTTGGTTGCCGCATCGGAGACTTGTTGTGCGAGTTCGCGCGTCGGTGTCAGTACCAAGATGCGCGGGCCTTTGCTTTGCACTTTAGATGCAACGGACAGCTTTTGCAGTGCTGGCAAGATGAAAGCGGCAGTCTTGCCAGTACCTGTCTGTGCGGATGCCATCAAATCGTGGCCCAGCAAAGCTTCAGGGATAGCTTGTAGTTGAATAGGAGATGGAACGGTGTAACCCGCTTCTTGTACCGCTGACAGGATGGCAGGTGCCAAGCCCAAAGAGGCGAAAGTAACGACAGGTTCAGCGGCTACAGGTGTTGCAGTTGTGGTGATATTTTCAGACACAGTGATTCCTTTATAATTTTTTTACGAACACAGCGCATGCGTGGCCATGAGCCACACAATGAAATTCAGTAGGGGGGAGATATACCTCTACCGGCGCAAACAAACATCGTCGCTAACCGGTGAAGCTTGGCGCATCAACAAGGATGCAGAGGGTCAGGAAACGATGAACTCAATGTCACCCGATGGGCGACAAGGCGCGCATTATACTGATAGCGAAAATAAAAGCCAGTGAAAATTCAAGAGCCTGTTTTGCTGTGCTAGAATGCGCGCCCTTCGAAACCCGTACAGGTAGTACAACATGTCCCGCGCACTTCGCAATATCGCCATCATCGCTCACGTTGACCATGGCAAGACCACACTAGTCGACCAACTTCTTCGTCAATCTGGCACTTTCCGTGACAACCAAAAGGTTGATGCACGTGTGATGGACAGCAACGATCTGGAAAAAGAACGCGGCATCACCATTTTGGCCAAGAACACCGCTATCGATTACAACGGCACCCACATCAACATCGTCGACACACCAGGACACGCCGACTTCGGCGGTGAAGTAGAGCGTGTGTTGGGTATGGTGGACGGCGTGTTGCTGTTGGTGGATGCGGTTGAAGGTCCGATGCCGCAGACGCGTTTCGTCACAAAGAAGGCGTTGGCGCTTGGATTGAAGCCCATCGTCGTCATCAATAAAGTAGACCGTCCGGGCGCGCGTCCTGATTGGGTCCTCGACCAAACTTTCGACCTGTTCGACAAGCTGCATGCAACAGATGAGCAACTCGATTTCCCAGTGATCTACGCATCTGGTCTGAACGGTTGGGCATGTATGGATCTGAAGGATGCACCATCTAAAGGTGGTTCTGCATCTGATATGAAACCGCTGTTCGAGACGGTCTTGAAATTCGTTTCTTCGCCTCCTGGTGATCCAGAAGCGCCGTTGCAATTGCAATTGGCTGCGCTGGATTACTCTACCTTTACCGGTCGTTTGGGTATCGGTCGTGTGTTGAATGGTCGTATCAAACCAGGGCAGAACGTCGTGGTGATGAACCATGCAGACCAAGTCAGTTCTGGCCGTATCAACCAAGTGTTGGGCTTCCAAGGTTTGGAGCGCGTGCCAGTAGATAGTGCCGAAGCGGGTGACATCATCATCATCTCCGGTCTGGACGAGATCGGTATCGGCGTCACTATTTGCGATAAAGACAATCCTGTTGGCTTGCCAGTATTAGGCGTGGATGAGCCAACCTTGACCATGGACTTCATGGTGAACGGTTCTCCATTGGCTGGTACAGAAGGCAAGTTCGTCTCTAGCCGCCAGATTCGTGATCGTTTGACCAAGGAATTGTTGACTAACGTCGCCTTGCGTGTTGAAGACACCGCAGATGCGGACGTGTTCCGTGTGTCTGGTCGCGGTGAGTTGCATCTCACGATCTTGCTGGAAACCATGCGCCGTGAAGGCTTCGAACTGGCCGTGGGTAAACCTCGCGTCGTTTACAAAGAGATCAACGGTGAGAAATGTGAGCCGTATGAGAACCTGTCCATCGACTTGGAAGATAGCCATCAAGGCGGTGTCATGGAAGAGATCGGTCGTCGTCGCGGCGAACTGACCAATATGGAATCTGACGGTCAAGGACGTACCCGTTTGGAATATCACATTCCTGCGCGCGGTCTGATCGGTTTCCAATCTGACTTCATGACGATGACGCGCGGTAGCGGCTTGATCAGTCACGTATTCGATGACTACGGCCCTGTGAAAGCAGACTTGCCTGGTCGTCACAATGGCGTGCTGATCTCGGCGGAAGACGGCGAAGCCGTGGCTTATGCTCTGTGGAAACTGGAAGATCGTGGTCGCATGTTCGTTGTGCCTGGCGATAAGTTGTACGAAGGCATGATCATCGGTATCCATGCACGTGACAACGACCTCATCGTCAATCCGATCAAGGGTAAACAACTGACCAACGTGCGCGCATCCGGTACGGACGAAGCTGTACGCTTGACGACTGCTTTGAAGATGACTCTAGAGTCCGCTGTTGAATTCATCGACGATGATGAATTGGTCGAGCTGACACCAAAGTCCATCCGTATCCGTAAACGTTACTTGAAAGAGCACGAGCGTAAACGTGCTTCCAAAGCCGAGTAAGGCTGGCGGTTCGGTTGCAGACAAAGGGCGCGAAAGCGCCCTTTGTCATTTATACTTGCGGCCACTTTTTTGTACGTAAAGAACCATGTTGGAAATCCTGTTCGCTGTTTTTGTTTTGATACTGCTGCTCATCCTGTTGGTGATGCAGTCGCGTCAGCCTATGCGCTCTGCGCATCTGTTGGAGCAGCAGCATCGCGCCATGCTGGCTGACCTGAATGACGGTTTGAACAAACAGGGCGATCGACTGATCGCAGCGCAGGTCGGCGAATCCGAGCGTCTTCGCACCGCCGTAGGTGAAGAGTTGCGCGCGACGCGCGATGCCGTCAACGCACTGCAAGCCAAGCAGGATCTATTGCGCACCGAGATGTTGGCGCAGACGCTGGCCAAGTTGGCGGAGCAGGGGCGCGCCGATCAGGAACTGATCCAGAATTCGTTCCGCAATGCCACGCAACATCTGGCGACCAGCATCGAGATATTATCTAAGACAGTGGATGGCCGCTTGGAGCAGATCGGTGGCAAAGTCAATGAACGTTTGGAAGAAGGATTCAAGAAGACTAACGAGACCTTCGTTAGTGTGATGACTCGGTTAGCTACCATCGACGAGGCACAGAAAAAGATCGATGGTCTCACCACCAACATGGTGAGTTTGCAAGAACTGCTT
>JBGSWB010000189.1:0-4192 GCA_041752675.1 Sideroxydans sp.
GCGAGAGTGGCGCGACGCTGACTGCCTGTGCCTCCGCAACCATCCCCTCTATCGCTGTGGATCGCCGCGCCGAAGTCCCCACGCAAAAGTTCGAAGACTTCCTGCGTAGCTACAAGGGGCGCACCCTACTGCTCGCCGAAAGCCTAGGCCGCCGCGAGATCATGTCCGGCTATCTGAAGGAATACGGTCTCACACCTAGCGTGTGCGAAGACTACGCAGCGTTCCTCGCCAGCAAAGACAAATTCATGCTCGGCGTCGGCCCTATCCAGATCGGCTTCACGCTGCCCGATGAGCAGTTCGCCATCGTCACCGAAACCGAACTCTACGCCGCACAACCGCGCAGTCGCGCTGCACGGGCCGCGAAGAAGAGCAACGTCGAAGGTATGTTGCGCGACCTGTCCGAACTCAAGACAGGCGACCCGGTGGTGCATGAACAACACGGCATCGCGCGCTATCAAGGTTTGGTGAATCTCGACCTCGGCGAAGGCGAGAACGAATTCTTATTGCTGGTGTACGCCGGCGAAGACAAGTTGTATGTGCCCGTGTCGCAACTGCACGTCATCAGCCGCTACAGCGGCGGCGCACCCGAGGCAGCGCCGTTACACAAGCTGGGTAGCGGCACATGGGACAAAGCCAAACGCCGCGCCATGCAGCAGGTGCGCGACACCGCCGCCGAGTTGCTCAACATCTACGCGCAGCGCGCCACGCGCAAAGGCCATGCGTTCAAACTGACGTATCACGACTACGAAGCGTTCGCCGAAGGCTTCGGCTTTGAAGAGACACCCGATCAAGCCGCCGCCATCGAAGCCGTGTTGCTCGATCTGCAATCCGGCAAGCCGATGGACAGACTCATCTGCGGCGACGTGGGTTTCGGCAAGACCGAGGTCGCTTTACGCGCCGCCTTCGTCGCAGTGATGGACGGCAAACAAGTGGCGGTACTGGTGCCCACCACCCTGCTGGCCGAGCAACACTTTCAGAATTTCTCCACCCGTTTCGCCGATTGGCCGATCAAGATCGCCGAGTTGTCGCGCTTCCGCTCCACCAAGGAAGTGACGCAATCCTTGAAGGACCTAGCTGAAGGCAAGTTGGACATCGTCATCGGCACCCACAAGCTCATCCAAAAGGATGTGAAGTTCCACAACCTCGGCTTGGTCATCCTCGACGAGGAGCATCGCTTCGGCGTGCAACAGAAAGAACGCCTGAAGGCATTACGTGCCGAGGTGGATGTGCTGACGCTCACCGCCACACCGATACCGCGCACGCTGGCGATGTCACTGGAAGGTCTGCGTGATTTCTCCGTGATCGCCACCGCACCGCAACGCCGCCTCTCCATCAAAACCTTCGCCAGCAGCTTCAGCCAAGGTGTGATCCGCGAAGCCGTGTTGCGCGAACTCAAGCGCGGCGGACAGGTGTACTTCCTGCACAACGAAGTAGACACCATCAACAACATGTTGGAGAAGTTGGAGACCCTGCTGCCGGAAGCACGCATCCGCGTGGCACATGGACAGATGGGCGAACGCGATCTGGAAGCCGTGATGCGTGACTTCACCCACCAGCGTTTCAACGTGCTGCTGTGCACCACGATCATTGAAACGGGTATCGACGTTCCGACAGCCAACACCATCATCATGAATCGCGCAGACCGTTTCGGCCTTGCGCAGTTGCACCAGTTGCGCGGTCGCGTCGGACGTTCGCATCACCAAGCTTATGCCTACCTCTTGGTGGACAACATGGAAGGCCTCACCGCGCAGGCGAAGAAACGCCTCGAAGCGATTCAAGCGATGGAACAACTAGGCAGTGGATTCTTCCTCGCCATGCACGACTTGGAGATTCGCGGTGCGGGTGAAGTGTTAGGTGAATCGCAGAGCGGAGAGATGCAAGAGATCGGTTTCAGTTTGTACAACGACATGCTCACCGCCGCCATCGCCTCGCTCAAGCAGGGCAAAGAACCCGACATGACGCACCCGTTGGGCGTGACCACCGAGATCAATCTGCACACGCCTGCGTTGTTACCGAACGACTACTGCGGCGACATCCATCAACGTCTGGTCATCTACAAACGCCTCGCGAACTGCAACACGCAGGAAGACCTAGACGACATGCAGCAGGAACTCATCGACCGCTTCGGTCTACTACCCGAACCTGCGCAGACCCTGCTCGACAGCCACCGCCTGCGCATCATGGCGAAGCCGCTCGGTATAAGCAAAGTGGATGCGTCGTCTGACTCCATCGTCATCCAGTTCATCCCCGAACCACCTATCGACCCGATGAAGATCATCACCCTGATCCAGAGCAAACGTCATATCAAGATGTCGGGACATGACAAACTGAAGATTGATTTGAAGTATGGGGATTTGCAGCAGCGGGTGTTGGCGGTTAAGAATTTCTTTGGGGAGTTGAGGTAAGCTTTTTGTAGGGCGCAATAGGTGTAGTGCACTTGCACCTGATACATTCAATACATACGGCGCAATGCTCGTTGGTTATTGTGCCTTACGCGAGCTACTTTTTATGCGATGGGGCGCTATCTTCGTTTGGCACAATGCGCAGCTTGTGCAATTCAGCGTAAAGAAAGTCGATATCGCAATCTTGAGCGCACAAAATTTGTTGAATTGTGCCGTCTGTGTTTGCTGCTCTGAAATCAAAATCCATGTGCAAGCTGTCTGGAAAATTCATCGTGCTGCCATCGGCCAGAACAAATTGCCCTACACCTATTGCGGACAGTGAAATGCGTAATTCCTTTTCCGCTGAATATTTATTTTTATCTTTCAAGTACGTGTAAAGGATCGGGTTGGGGAGATACTCTGTATTAGCTTGATGCTTATCCCGATCGACGTATTCGATGATTCCGTAGTTTATCGAAAATATTTGATGGCATCGGTTGCCGCCATATTCAAGCACTACATTTCCTGGCTGAAAAGTCCGATTGAGCATAGTGCGCAATTTGCCAAAATTGAAGACGACGCAAACCTTGCCTTTCTTATTGCCGTTTGCATAGTTCTCCCAGATGTAGTTTGAATTCTCAAGCGAAAAGCAGCAGGCATAGGTTCTCATTCGCGACTGACCGTAATAATCTGCGGCAGAAAAAGTATGCGCTTTTTCAAACTTCACTCCAGTATTAGCTGGGAGGTCTTTCGGTAGCTGTTGTCCATCATTTAAATCATCTTTGTACCGATCAACACGATTAAAGTGCAAATAATTTCCCACTATCGAGTTCAACAAGTTTTCTACGGTCATTACCTTGTAAAGTAACTGGCCATTGGATGGAGCATTCAGTAAATTTGCATGCGGTTCAATATATCCTAAGGGAATGGGGATGGACTGACGTAGTATGCTTTTGCTCATGACCGATCATTCCAATAATTCGGATGCCGTCGCTGGTGAGCTACAGCAATGATGTAGAGATGTTCGCCTTGAGTACGATATACGACTGAGTAAGGAAAGCGGCGAACGATCACGCGACGAAAACCATCAGCGACTGATGCCCCCGCTTCTGGATGAGCGTAGGCAAGCGCTACGGCAGATTGCACTTCGGCGGCGAACTCCAAACCCAACCCCGGAAATTTCCCATCATAAAAAAGCGCCGAACTTTCGAGTTCGGCGCGAGCTTTAGGATGGAACTGCGGTTGGTTCACGAAAGTTTGCGGCGGATGTCTGCAAAGACTTCGGTAGCGGGAATCAATTTAACCTCACCGCGTTCAATCTCAGCCCAGCGCGCTTTGATTTCGATTTCCCATGCTTGGGTAACATCGCCGCTATCGCTTGGCTCTAGCGTCTCAAGTAAAAAGCTGGCGAGTTGCGCACGCTCTTCCACGCCCAGTTGTTTTGCCTGAGTTTGAATTTCTGCGAGCTTGGCTGACATGGTGGAATCCTTCTTAAAGTGATGGGCAAACGATAGGGGGATTCAAACATCCAGTCAAGGCGTAGCTGAAGGGCAGGCCGCAGCCTGCCCTCTCCTACCTTACAACGCCACCTTCACCGCCTCCGCCAACGCAGTCGTCGGTCTGCCGATGAGTTTGCTCAGTTGTTTGCCATCATCGAACAATCCACCTTTTGAAACACCCGTGTCTGAGTTCGCCAGCAGTTCGGCGAGGAATTCGGGCAGGCCCGCACCCAGCAACGCTTTCTTGTATTCCGCTTCTGGCAGATTCACATAACCAATGGCTTTGCCGGTCTGGCGTGCGATCTCTGCGGC
>JBGSWB010000190.1:0-3389 GCA_041752675.1 Sideroxydans sp.
TAATCACTTTCAACCAGATTAATTCTTAAACCAAGACTTCAGTTTCGCCCACAAACCTCGCGGGGTCGCATAACTGTCCTTCACTTTTACCAGTATGACAGACACGTTATCGCGCCCGCCATTATCGTTCGCCTGTTCGATGAGCTGTGTCGCAGCCAGCGGCAAATTACCTTGCAACATCTGCAAGGTCGCGCCGATTTCCTCATCTTCCACCATATCGTTCAGCCCATCAGAGCAGAACAAATAGATGTCCCCCACTTCGACATCATACAAATGAACTTCGGGCACTACTTCAGCTTCTATACCGACTGCACGCGTGACCAGATTTTTATTCTTAGACAGCTTCGCTAATTCTTTGCTGATGATACCGCTGTCGATCTGCTCTTGTAATAAGGAATGATCTCGCGTGACTGTCTCGAACACTTCACCGCGCAAACGGTACATGCGCGAATCACCCACATGGGCGACTGCGACTCGATCATCATAGAACAGACCCGTGACGATAGTGGTTCCCATCCCTGCATATTGGGGCTGGCTTTGCGCTGCATTGAAGATGGAAAGATTGGCTTTCTTCACGTTGTCACGCAACACCGCCACGCCCACCTCATCGCCAGATTCTTCGTCCTTCTGCTCCGGACCGATCTGCTCCAAACGATGGCGGACTTCGCTAGCAAGCACTGAGACGGCTATCCCGCTAGCGACTTCACCTGCGTTGTACCCCCCCATGCCGTCCGCCAAGACGACCAGACCGTGCGCGACATCAAAGGTCACGCTATCCTCATTGTGAGAACGAACCATACCTGGATTGGTTTGGCTTACGATCTCAAGCGCCTCATTTACGTTCACGTCCGACCTCGCGCTCTATGGTTCATTGCAGACTTGCCGCACATTGACGAATCGCGTCCGCCATCGCAGCACCACTTTCAAAACGGTCTTCTACCTTTTTTGCCAACGCCTTGTTGATGACACCGACTACACAAGGAGGCACGTTAGGATTGATCTTCAGAATGTCCGTATGTGGCTCGTTGGCGATCTTGAACATCAATTGCGCCATTGAATCCCCCTCGAAAGGAAGCTTACCACACACCAATTGGTAGAGACTGACGCCCAAGGAGAACAAATCGGAATGTCCCTCGATCTTTGCACCCGATAATTGCTCAGGTGACATGAAGGAAGGCGTGCCCAGCACCATGCCCGTTTTCGTTTTACTAGAGTCAGTGATGCGCGCGATACCAAAGTCGGTCACCTTTGCAGTATCACTTTCCAAGTCATACATGATGTTGGCGGGCTTGATGTCGCGGTGAACCACATTCAATCCATGCGCATAACCCAGAGCATCAGCCACACGAGCCACGATGCTCAATACTTTAGGCAATGGCAGAAGATTGTCTGGCTTGGAGTACACCACCAGATCCTTACCTTTGAGGAACTCCATCGCGATGTAAGCCAGATCATGCTCTTCGCCTGCATCGTACATCGTCACGATGTTCGGATGATTCAAACGGCCTGCGGTCTCCGCCTCGCGGAAGAAACGCGCCTTCACATCTTCCAACTCGTCCGCCTCGAACTCCTGCGACAACGCCATCGTCTTGATAGCCACTACGCGACTTATCTTGGGGTCTTTACCCAGATAGACAACGCCCATCGCACCCTTGCCCAACTCCTTCTCGATCTGGTAACGACCTAGCATAGGTTTCGCAAGACCAGCCTGATCCAACTTCATCGTACTGTCGTTACCACGGCCAGACGAGCCACCCAATATGATGGTTTCGGACATCGCTTTGGATTGGGCCGTACGCGCCTCAAGGTCGCGGAACTTAGGATTGTGCTCCGCCATGTATTTGAAGACCGATTCCGCTTTGTTGAATTGGCGCTTACGCTCGAAGTCCAAGCCCAAGTTGTACAGCACATCCATCAAGCTATCGTCCAACGGTACTTTGCGGAATTTATCAAAAGCCATGTCCAGCTGGCCTTGCCCTTGGAAAGCCAATCCCAACATACGGTTGCTTTCTGCAGACTCGGCATCCGATCTCTCTTTGCCTTTCTCCGTCATCAAGAAGCGCTTAGTCGTCAGCAACAAGTGTCCGACCAACAATAACGTAGCGGGTAACATCAGTTGTAGCCACATCGCCTGTGTCGTCATCAACACAAAATGGATGGCAAACAACGCAACGAACATTCCGCCAGTGATGACTGCACCAAGTCCTGCGCTCAAACGTGGGAGCAACATGATCAGGTAGAGCGCCACCAACAGGAACACACCCGCTTCAGCCCAGCCACCCCAGCTCGGTACGACGAAAAAGTCTTGCTTCAAGATACTAGATATGGAATGCGCCAAGGTTAGCACTGGCGGTGTCGTCGCAGAGACAGGCGTGACCTGCGCTGCGCCCACGCCTGCAGCCGTCGCCCCGATCAACACGATCTTGTCTCTATATTTCTCAGCAGGGATCTTGCCCGTCAGCACATCATAGAAAGAGTCCACTTGGAATGCGGGCTTACCATCACGATCACCATAGAAATAAGTGTGCATGCGCAGATCTGGATCCGTGGCGATACTCAAATTACCCAACTTCACACCTTCACCCAAAGTGACATTGATATCTTTAGGTTCTAAGTTAAGACTCTTTGCCGCGATCATCAAAGACAGGGATGGGTAATACTGATCGTAGTACCCGACAACAAGTGGCTCCGTGCGAATACCACCGTCCACATCAGGTGTTGCATTCAAATGGCCGATCGCAATTGCGGTTTGCCCCAAGGCAGGGATAGGTACCAGCGCCGCCAAAGCAGGGACTGGAAACGTGGCATCTGCCCCACCTTGCACATTCACCAGATTGTTCTTCAATACATAGTCAGGCAAAGGTGAGTCTGGATTTCCCTGAGGTTCACCCAACTCGAAATACACCCCCAACAAGACGTTGTTGACCTTGGCCATGCTTTCGGCCAGCTTCTGGTCGTTGTCGAGATGTGATA
The DNA here is from genome assembly GCA_041752675.1 of Sideroxydans sp. Classification (GTDB taxonomy): domain Bacteria; phylum Pseudomonadota; class Gammaproteobacteria; order Burkholderiales; family Gallionellaceae; genus Sideroxyarcus. The sequence goes on from JBGSWB010000190.1 coordinate 2,974, forward strand.
GAGCTTCCTGCATCAAGCCTTGCAACTCCAGCCACTCCGCAGGATTGGTCTTTTGCAAAGAAGTCTTCTCTAAGACACTTGCGATATTGAGGATGTAATCCAGCCCAGCATCGACCTGAGGCTCGAAATAGAGTGCCGTTTGACCAACCACCTTGGCGTTCCCCTGTGCGAGAACGTCCAGCATCTGCCCTTGTATCGCACGTGGCCAAGGCCAGCGTCCTAGATTGGCGATGCTCTCGTCATCAATAGCGATGACGGCGATCTTGTCGCTCGCCACACGTGAGGATGCCAGCACCCCCCAGTCATAAGCCTTGCGCTCAAGACTTTGGATGACATCCGTCCCCGCGCTAAAAAGGAACAGCAAGGCCACCAATACGCCAGTGAACCAATCCGCCTTTAGATACGATATTTTTTTC
>JBGSWB010000191.1:0-1676 GCA_041752675.1 Sideroxydans sp.
TGGTTGACTTGCTTCGCTCCAAGACTTCAGCTATCTCGTACTGCTTGTGTCCTGCCTTCTTCAAAGCGTAAATCTGGTATCGTTCTTCTCGGGTGAGGTGTGTGTAGTTCATCTGTGTAATTTCGACTTGCCGGTCAAAGGGCATCGATGCTACCGCATCTCACCCACCAACCAGCGTTACTCAAACTTGCACTTCATCCTAGACTCCGCCAGATATACAGAAGCACGTAATGCAGCAGTAAGCCTAAAGCCTATCCGCCGATATCCACGTTCATACTTTGACATTTATCAAAGTATTGTTCTGTGCGTTATCCAACGTCTTGCACTGTTAGCTGAGGTGGGAATTGATTCCGGTCTTGTCACCGGCCAAAAAGGGGGGCGGGAATGCTGTGCCGATCAGAGTCAGCACGAATTTTCAACAATATAATCTGCGGCCATCAATGAGCAAGCTCGCCACTCAGGCTTCAACCCGTGCCCTCACTCCAATATCTGATAAGGCTCCATCGTCACCGATTCGACGCGCTCTCCGAGCATGATGATCTCCCCTTCTCTTCGGCTGTTGCCCGTTTCGGTGAATTCGAAACGATAGGTGCGGCGCAGTATGCGGCGGCCTGTTGAGTCACGATCAAGCGCGAGGCTGGTGCTGGCGACGGTGTCATCCAGAAATTGCAGTTCTTCTTTGGCGCAGGCGCGTCTGCCCGCATCGCGTGCGATCTCTAGGATGCGGATGCTGTGTAGCCAGAACCATCCCAAGGCGATGATGGCTAGCAGTGCGAGTAAGCTCAAGATGTCCATTTGGGTTTGCTATCTAACGGGGAGTGGATTCTAACTTACCAATGAACCGAGGATTTGCATGCAGTAGTGGGTCATGCATTTACTGCGACACCCTGTAGTAACATGCCAACACCATTTGGCATGCGAGGTGATCTCCAACTCGCACACCCCGCTCAAAATATTACTGATTTCAAACATGAATACTTCCCCCTCCTTCACGCCACTTCCCGATTCAGCGATAGCCATCGCTGAAAAACATGTGCGCGATATTTTGACGATCGCTTTTGAGCATGATGCGACGCATGCGGCGCTGGTGGTGTGGGATGGGCAGTGTGCGTTGTCGCTGGCGCTGGCGGCTGCTTATCGGCGTTGTTTACCTGATGCGACGTTCATCGACTTTGATGCCGTCACGCCTGACTTTGTGCGCGCGGCGTTCGAACGATTGGTACCGTCAGATCTGGTGGTGTTGATCCAATCGAGTAGTTTCAGGTTGGATGCGTTCCGTTTGCGTGTGGAGCTTTTCAAGCGCGAACTCAAGGTGATCGAACATCCCCACCTGAGCCGTATGCCCGGTGATGAGGCCTTGCTCTACATCGATTCGCTGGCCTATGACCCCAACTATGTGCGCCGCGTGGGCCTTGGTTTGAAGGCGCATATCGACCGTGCGGCGACGGGTGTGATCGACAGTGGTGGCGAGCAGTTGATCTTTGCGGCGGGATTCGAACCGGCGAAGTTGAACATCGGTGATTACCGCGAGATGAACAACGTGGGCGGACAATTCCCCATCGGCGAGGTGTTCACAGAATCGCTCGATCTGGAAGCAGTGAATGGCCGTGTTCGACTCTATGTGTTCGGCGACACCCAATTCAGGGTGAACAAACCGGAGCACCCCATCACGCTGG
>JBGSWB010000192.1:0-5396 GCA_041752675.1 Sideroxydans sp.
TGAAACACCCGTGTCTGAGTTCGCCAGCAGTTCGGCGAGGAATTCGGGCAGGCCCGCACCCAGCAACGCTTTCTTGTATTCCGCTTCTGGCAGATTCACATAACCAATGGCTTTGCCGGTCTGGCGTGCGATCTCTGCGGCCAATTCAGTCAGCGTGTAAGAGGTGTCGCCTGCCAGTTCATAGACTTTTCCTGCTTGGTTCTCTGCCGTGAGCACAGCGGCATCCGCTTCAGCGTAATCAGCACGGGTGGCAGAAGAGATGCGTCCATCGCCCGCAGCACCGAACACCGCGTTGTGAGCTAGTGCAGCAGGTATGCCTGCAGTGTAGTTCTCGGTGTACCAGCCGTGGCGCAACAGAGTGAATGGAACACCGGAGGCGCGCAGGTATTCCTCGGTCTCTTTGTGTTCGGCGGCCAATCCGAGCGGGGATGTATCGGCGCGCAGTACGCTGGTATAAGCCAACAGCTTCATACCCGCACGTTTAGCTGCATCGATGACGACCTTGTGTTGTGTGGCACGTTGCCCGACTTCGCTGGATGAGATGAGTAACACTTTGTCTGCACCCTTCAATGCGCCGTCCCAGCTGGCGGGCTGGTTGTAGTCAGCTTGGCGTACTTGCACACCGAGGGCGGCGATGTCCTTGGCTTTATCGACATTACGCACGGCAGCGACGATGCTGGCTGCGGGGACTTTCTTCAGTAATGCCTTGATGACGAGTTGGCCAAGTTGTCATGTGGCTCCGGTGACGACGATCATGATGCTGCCTTTCTTTCTGTGATTGATTTGGGGAAGCGCATAATATGTCTTACAATGACTTTTCGTAAGTACGCACAAAAAGGTAAGTGTAATGCCACAACTGAATACACCAAAATCAAAGATCTCCCAACGCCGTGGCGAAGTGTTCTCCACCGCCTGCCCTTCGCGCGAGATCCTTAATCATGTGACCAGTCGCTGGGGCGTGCTGGTGTTGGTCGCCTTGATGGAAGGGACCCACCGCTTCAGTGATCTGCGACGCAAGATCAATGGGGTGAGTGAAAAGATGCTGGCGCAGACATTGCAACAATTGGAGAAGGACGGCTTCATCGACCGTGTCGCTTATCCGGTCGTGCCGCCCCATGTGGAATATTCGCTGACCCCCTTGGGAGAGGAGATCGGCAGTCAGGTTGACTCGTTGATCGATTGGATAGAGAGCAACCTATCAAAGATCCTGCGGGCCCAGCAGAAGCGACTAACTTGAAACACATGTAGTGGATCGAACGTTCTTCCCCTCGCAGAGATCGTCATTACCTACATGCCAATGCATTGACTTGTTGTATCCCAAAGAATACACTTGCTCGCATGAACTCCATCCTCACCACAGCAGTCTTCGATGACTGGTTCGCCAGTCTTAAAGATATGCAGGCCGCACGACGAGTGCAGGCTCGCATCGACCGCGCCGAGGATGGCAACTTGGGGGATTGCGAACCCGTTGGTGAAGGTGTCTCCGAAATGCGCATTCATTACGGACCGGGTTATCGCGTGTACTTCGTGAAGCGCGGCATGGAGATCGTGATCCTGCTGGCAGGTGGCAACAAATCCACTCAATCGAAAGATATCAAAATCGCGCTTGAGATCGCGCGACAACTTTAGGAGGACATCATGGCAAAAATCAAACTGAGCAAATGGGACAGCGCCGAATATCTAAAGACCGACGAGGACATGGCGCTCTACCTCGAAGCCTGCCTTGAAGAAGCGGGAGATGACGCAGCATTCATCGCCAAAGCCCTCGGCACCATCGCCCGCGCCAAAGGCATGACACAACTTGCCAAGGAAACGGGTCTCGGACGCGAGAGCTTGTACAAAGCTTTATCTGGCGAAGGCAATCCAAGCTTTGCGACGATCTTGAAAGTGACGAATGCGCTGGGTATCAAGTTGCATGCGCAGAGTGCACGTGTAGTGTAATAACACCTGCAAGTTTCACTCAACGTTTCCCCCACGCCCTTCTCTGTTCCTTATCCATGAACGTCCACGCCACGAAGCGGCTCTTCTTCTGACCTTGCGACATCTCGAAGGTGCGGTTATCCACGGCGCCGATGTTTTTGATCAAACGGTAGATGTGCGGCAGGCTGGACGATTTGGAGATGAGGGTGGTGAACCACATGCAGTGCTCGCGCCCTGAGACGCTCTCTTCGATCATACGGGTGACGAACGCTTCTTCGCCGCCCTCACAACATAACTCCAAGCTCTGCCCGCCGAAGTTCAGCACAGGTTTCTTGTGCTTGTTGCTCTCTTTGCCAAGGTTCTGCCATTTGCGCTGCGCGCCCTGTCTGGCTTCCGCCAAGGAGGCATGGAACGGTGGATTACACATGGTGAGGTCGAAATATTCGTCGGCATAGGTGACACCTTCAAAGATGGACGCGAACGATTCCTGAAAACGCAGTTCGATGGCATCACCCAGCTGATTGCTATCCAAGAGATGGCGCGCATTCTTCAGCGCCGCCTCATCCACATCCGTACCCACGAAATGCCAACCGTAGCTGCGGTGGCCGATGATGGGGTAGATGCAGTTCGCCCCCACGCCGATGTCGAGCACGCGCACCTTGTCGCCGCGCGGGATGTTGCCGCCGTTGTCCTCTGCCAACAGATCGGCGAGGAAATGGATGTAGTCGGCACGACCGGGGATGGGGGGACACAGGTATTGCGCCGGGATGTCCCACTCGTTGATGCCGTAATAGTGCTTCAACAGCGCGCGATTGAGCGCCTTCACGGCGACGGGATCGACGAAATCGATAGACTCGTTGCCGTACTGATTAACCGCAACAAAATCCTTCAGCTCAGGGCTGCTGGCGATGAGTTGCGCGAAGTCGTAGCGACCTCGGTGCAGGTTGCGGGGATGTAGCGTGGGTTTCTCTGGGGCTTGTGTCATTGCGTGTTGAGGATCGTGTGAATGGTTGGATGATACCGCGCCAATGGCACTCGTTACTTTCAATTAGGGAACCTCTGATTAAGTCGTCACACCGGCGGAGGCCGGTGTCCAGTAAAAATATAGATGCCGTACAACAGGCTGATGAAACGGCATTTTTAATTAAACCCACTGGATTCCGGCCTTCGCCGGAATGACGATTTCAGATTTAATCAGACCTTCCTTAACGTTTTCCTTGGTTATTTCGCACTTGACTTTGACCGTCGCCCGTCGTGGCGGCGGTCTCCCGTTTTTCGAAAAAAACAAGCCGTCGGAAGACAAATTTCGGCGGCTTTTTGTTTGGTCGCTTGAATTAAAATGACCCGCCTGAACGAACCATCGAGACACACCTTTTCCGAGCACCATGAACTTAATACTCCAAGCACTACACGACATCCCTTCCGCGCAGGTAGAACACCTCGCCAAGCTTTCAAACGCCACACGCACAGAGCAGGTCGCTGCTCATATCTATCGCCTACGTGACGCAAAAACAAACGACAGCATCGCCGCCTATTGCTTCGAGCATCAGATCGACTACGGCTTCGTGGCTAAGGACAAGACCTTGGCTGATTTCGGCTTAGTGGTGATGGATATGGATTCCACCCTCATCAACATCGAATGCATCGACGAGATCGCCGACATGCAAGGCATCAAACCGCAAGTCGCCGAGATCACCGAAGCGGCGATGCGCGGCGAGATCGATTTCGCCGAGAGCCTGCGTCGTCGCGTCGCCTTGTTGCGCAATCTGGATGAGAGTGCATTGCAACGCGTGTATGACGAACGCTTGAAGTTGAATCCCGGCGCGGAACTGATGCTGACTGAATTGAAGAAGCACGGTATCAAGACCTTGCTGGTTTCCGGCGGCTTCGTGTTCTTCACGCAACGTCTGAAAGAACGCCTCGATCTCGACTTCGCCCACGCGAACGAGCTAGAGATCGTGGACGGCAGACTCACCGGCGAAGTGCAAGGCAAGATCGTGGACGCACAAGGCAAGGCAGATTGGCTGAACCGTATCCGGGTCGAGTTGGAATTGAAGCCAGAGCAAGTCATCGCGATGGGTGATGGCGCCAACGATCTGAAGATGATGGCCGAGGCTGGCAGCAGCATCGCCTATCACGCCAAGCCCGTTGTGCGCACCCAAGCCAGCTTCGCATTGAATTTCGTCGGACTGGATGGATTGGTCAATCTGTTCGGCCACTAGTCACACAGCAACACCTTTCGCACTTGCAAAAGAGAACATTCGTAGGAGCAACACCATGACGCAAGAGATCAGCATCGAAGTCCTGTTGGAAAAATACGCGGAAGCGGATGAGAAGTCGGTGCAGGATGTGCGTCGCCGCGTGGCACGCGGTCTGGCACAGGCGGAGAAGCCGGAACAGCGCGCCAAATGGGAAGAGGCGTTCTTCCTCGCGCAGGAGAACGGTTTCGTGCCCGCAGGTCGCATCAACTCTGCAGCGGGTCTGACGATACAAGCCACACTCATCAACTGTTTCGTGCAACCTGTTGGCGATGCCATCTCTGGCACCATCGATGGCAAGCCCGGCATCTACGACGCCTTGCAACAAGCCGCCGAGACCATGCGCCGTGGTGGTGGCGTGGGTTACGACTTCTCCAGCATCCGCCCCGAAGGCGCACATGTGAAAGGCACCAACTCCCGCGCCAGCGGCCCCATCTCTTACATGCGCGTGTTCGACCGTTCTTGTGAGACGGTTGAATCAGCTGGAGCACGTCGCGGTGCGCAGATGGGCGTGTTGCGTTGCGACCACCCCGACATCGAGAAATTCATCAGCGCCAAAGACAAAGGCGACCTGCGCAACTTCAACATCTCCGTCGGCGTCACCGATGCGCTGATGCAAGCCGTCGAAGCGGACAACGAATTCGAACTGGTGCACAGCGCCAAACCTTCCGATCTGCTCTTGGCTGAAGGCGCGACACTACGCGCCGATGGCAAGTGGGTGTATCGCAAAGTGCGCGCCACCGACCTGTGGAAACAGATCATCGAGAGCACCTACGACCACGCCGAGCCGGGCGTGTTATTCATCGACCTGATGAACCGCGACAACAACCTGTCGTATTGCGAAGTGATCGAAGCGACGAATCCTTGCGCCGAACAACCTCTTCCCCCTTACGGCTGCTGCTGCCTCGGCTCTATCGACTTGTCACGCATGGTGAAGAACCCGTTCTCCAACCACGCGGGTTTCGATTACGAACCATTCAAACAACTGGTGCGCGTCGCCATCCGCATGTTGGACAACGTGTTGGACGTGACCGCATGGCCGTTGCCTGAACAACAACAAGAAGCAGCGAACAAACGCCGCGTCGGGTTGGGCTTCACCGGTCTGGGCGATGCACTGGTGATGTTGGGCAAGCGTTACGACACCGATGAGGCACGCGCCTTTGCCGCAGACATCACACGCATCATGCGCGACGAGTCGTATCAAGCATCAGTCGATCT
>JBGSWB010000193.1:0-6328 GCA_041752675.1 Sideroxydans sp.
GGGCGTCAACTTGCCTGGCTTGTCCAACAATTCATCAGGCTGCCTGAGTTTGCCGATGTCATGAAGCAGCCCTGCCAACTCCAACATCTCACAACTCTCTTCCGATAGTTCGAACGCTGATCCGAGATGGCGCGCCAACCGTGCGACGCCATCCGAGTGGGCTTTGGTGAACGGACTCTTCGCATCGACGATGTAAGAGAAGATGCGCACGACGCTACGTAATTCTTCGAATTCCATCTCGCGCAGCTTGGTATCAGAGAGCCACACCGACACATAGCCTGACACATGCTCGTTCTCCAAAGAGAGCCAGAACGCCTCGGAACGCGATATCTGCATGAAGACATCCACCAATTCAGGGCAGAACCAATCTCCGCGCTTCTCGAATATCTTCTTGCGTATCTCTTCGCGCCCAAGGAGTAGATTGGACTGATCCACCAAGAAACCCAGGGACAGCACGTCCACCCTATCCACCATATAGATGCAATTGGCAGCGAGCTTCACCTCCTCGGGCAGATCTAAGTCTTTCAGTTCTGACCAATGGGTATGATGATAGCGGATCACAGGTGCAAGGTGTTCCAGCAAAGGGCAAGAGTTCAACAACACCGCACCGATCTTGCAGTGGTCTCCTTCCCTCTCCCATTCGAACTGAGCCAGACGAGAATGGACCAAGGTCTTGGAGACCCCGCAGTCGTGCAGGATGGCTGCTTGGAACAGATCGTCCATGCGCTGCCCCTTCCAACCCATCAGCTTGCCGCACTCCGCCGCCATATAGGCCACGCGTTTTCCGTGGTGGATGTGGGTGACCCCCACCAGATCGAGTGCATCCGACAGGGAATACACGGCCTCGTGCAGATTGATATTGAATTTGGACATTCTTTTCCTTTACTCACCTGCTATCGACAGACCCAGTACGACTGAAACGTATACCTATTTTGGAACCGAGCTAGCTATTCCTTCACCAGATACTTCAGCACCTCATCCGCTGGCAATGGGCGACTGAAGAGATACCCTTGATATTCTTCGCACATCAGGTCTCGGATGAAATCCAGTTCCACACCTTCCGCAATGACTCTCATCTCCAAGGCGTGTGCCAATACCGCCGTGGCACTGACGATGGCCTCATCGCTCTCGTCCGTTGCCAGATCCCTGACGAACGATTGATCGATCTTTAGCGACTTGAATGGCAAGTGCTTCAAGCGACTCAACGAAGAATAACCCGTACCGAAATCATCCAGAGAAAGGTCGAAGCCCGCTTCACTGAGTTGCGTCAGCAATTCAACACTGTTCAGCCCCGCTTCCATGAGCAGACTTTCTGTCAACTCGAATTGGATATAGTGCGGCGGGATACCGACCTCACGCAGAATGGTAATGATCTTCTGCACCACATCTTTCTGACTGAATTGACGTGCAGAGAGATTCACCGCGATCGGGACGATACGATATCCCTGTGACTGCCAGATGCGCTGTTGCAGTACCGCCTGACGCACCACCCAGTCCCCGATCTCGTTGATGAGTCCACTCTCCTCGGCGACGGGTATGAACTGCGCCGGAGAGACCGCACCCAGTTGCGGGTGGAACCAGCGCAACAGCGCCTCCATGCCGACCACAGCACCGCTGGCCACATTCACCTTGGGTTGGTAGTGCAGTGCGAGCTGTCCTTTAGCGATGGCGTTGCGTAACTCGCTCTCCAACTGCATGCGTTGCACTGCCTTCACATTCATCTCGGCTTCGTAATACTGGAACTGGTTGCGCCCTGAATCCTTTGCGCGATACATGGCCATATCCGCGTTACGCAACAATTGCACGGCCGTCTCGCCGTCATCTGGATAGATACTCACACCGATACTCAGCGAGATCGACAATTGCAGCTCCCCGATCTTGAATTCACTGCGCAACGATTCGATCATCTTCTCGGCGACGAAAGTCACTTCGTCCTCCGAGTTCAGATCGCCCAATAAGGCGATGAACTCATCCCCGCCTTGACGTGCGATGGTGTCAGACCGTCTCAAACACGCTTTGAGGCGTTGTGCCACTGCTTTGAGCAACTCATCGCCGATGTCGTGACCGAGGGAATCATTGATGTTCTTGAAGTGATCCAGATCGATGAACAGCACAGCCAACTTGGTCTGGTGACGATGTGCCAGACTCAGCGCTTGGTCCAAACGGTCATTGAGAAGATAACGATTGGGGAGTCCGCTCAACACATCGTAGTTGGCTAGATACTGGATGCGCTCTTCTTCCTTCTTGCGTTCAGTGATGTCAAGGAAGACCGCGATGTAATGAGTGATGGCACCCGCATCGTCACGCAACACGCTCACCGTCGACCATTGCGGGAATACCTCGCCATTCTTGCGCTTGTTCCATATCTCACCACGCCACAATCCAGTGCGTTCAAGCGTTGCGTAGAAATTCTGGTAGTAGCTTTGATTCTGCCTCCCCGAAGAGAGTAAGCGCGGATTCCTGCCGATCGCTTCGACCTCGGAATATCCCGTGATCTGGGTGAAGGCGCGATTCACCGAGACGATCGCGTAATCAGCACCGGTGATCATGATGGCTTCACTATTCTGCTCGAACACCTTGGCCGACAGCCGCAGTTCATCTTCCGCCTTGCGTCGTTGCCTGATCTCACTGGTCAACTTGCCCACCATGTCATGGATCGCAGCGGACAGATGTGCGACCTCACCATCACCCTGTATGGCAGGAACGTCGTAACTCAATTCTCCCGCTGCCACTTTTTCTGCTGCCCGACTGATACGGGTGATAGGTCTAGCGATACGCCCTGCCATCAACCACCCTAACCATGCGAACAAGACACCCAACACGACGCCCATCAACAGGATGCGGAAACGTAATTCACGCGCCGGTGCGAATGCCTGCGTCACATCCTCGCGCATCAGCGATATCCAACCCATCCCTGGGTAGTCACGATAGCCGGATGACTTCGCATAGCCCACAAGGTAGGTCTTGCCGTCGCTCCACTTTTCCAGCAGATATCCACCGTTGGTATCGCTCTGTTTGATCGCCTGCATCGTCATGGGGGCGAGCTGAGCCAACTCACTACGAGGTGCTTCAGGGCCTGACAACACCACTCCATCCTTAGTGAGCAGGAAGATATCCTTACCCTTGGTCTTCTTACTGTCCAAGACATCTTCGGCCCATTTCCAGAAGAGGTGTCCACACAAAACACCTTGCAACTTCCCTTTGCTATCTATCACTGGAGCAGCGACATCGACCAGGTAGAACATATCTCCACTGGGGTTCGGTAATAACTTTGAAAGCAACAATGCATCGTGCATATCACCCAGATACACTCGATCACGCCCTTGGGTACACCATGGCCGCTTGGATAGGTCCTTGCCCTCCAGATACTTACCTGTACCGACCGAACCGATGCCCTTCTCATCACAGATGCCGATCCAAGCATAAGCATTGAAGCTGCTCTGCAAACGCTCCAAAATCTCCCGCTTGCGCGCTAGCGGGACACTGGATTCACGTATCTCATAAAGTACCGCTGCGTTCTGTATCTCGCGACTGCGCTCGAACATGCCCCTATCCAGGACATCCAATGCGCTTTGCGCACGGCGCATAAAGGATTCGCCCTCGGCTGTCTCGATCTGTTGGCGACTGTCTTCCGCAGCAAAATAGCTGAGCGCCAGCGACAGCAGCAGTGCGATACCACCGCTGGCCAAGCTGATCTGCGCTCGTAGGCTGTTTTTTGGATTCAGCTTGTTCAGTATGTTCATTTCCTATGTCCCCTCATAAAAGCGCACTTGATCACGCCCTTCGCGCTTGGCCTGATACATCGCCTTATCCGCATAATTTAACAGTTCTTGCTCATTGTTCAGGTGATTGATGAATGGCACCACGCCCACGCTGACAGTACAGCGGTGTTGCACGACCACATGCGTCCCATCTTTTAGTTTCACTTGTAATTCGTAGGGCTGGCTGATCGCATGCTTGATCTTCTCAGCCACCGCCCTGCTCTGCTCGATGGCGATATCCGAATCGATACTCAACTCGGTGAGCATCACCACGAATTCGTCTCCACCGAAACGCGCCACCGTATCTCCTTCACGCAGACATTGCTTGATGCGGTTCGAGGCTTCGATGAGGAGCACGTCGCCCACCTCATGACCATGTTCGTCATTGAGTGGCTTGAAGTTGTCCAGATCGAGGAACATCAACGCACCATATTGGTTGTTGCGCTTGCTCACTGCCATCGCCTGCGTCAGACGGTCGCTCAGCATGCGACGGTTCGGAAGTCCAGTGAGTGCATCGTAATATGCCAAGTCGCGCATGGCCAGTTCGGCCGCCTTGCGTCCGCTGATATCACGGCAGAATACGAAGAGGGTCTGCGCCTCATGCATGAAGGTCGCGGATACCTCGATGTCGATCAGACTGCCATCTTTGCAACGATGTTTCGTCTCGAACAGATCGTGCCCTTGGGCGATGACCTTCATCGCATGGGCCCGTACCACATCCTCATCTTCGTACGCTTCCAGATCGCTGATGCGCATCCGTCATCCAAAAACCGTCTTGTGCGGTATCCACGATGACTTTGTGACGCCTGAGTATCTCTTCTGCCTTCTTGCGTTCGGTGATATCGGTGAATATAGCGAACACTTCGAACGGCTCTGCCTCACCTTGTTTGAATTGCGGGATGGCGGAGACCGAGAGCCAGCGCGTATCATCCAACAAGGGATTGAACACACCCATCATCACGTCACACACTTGCTTGCCGGTCCTTAATGCCTGCATGGCTGGATGCTGGTCACCGGGGAAATCGCTGCCATCCTCATGGATGGTCTTCCAACGCGGATCGAGCGAAGAGCGCCCCTGCATCTGATCCAAGGTCAATCCCAATATCCGTTCCGCCATCGGATTCGCGGCAGTGATCTCGCCACGCTGATTATGGAACACCACGCCATGCAACATGCTCACGAACAACAAGCGCATATGCTCTTCACTCTCCGCGAGGGCGATGTTCTTCTCTTTGAGTTCAGTGACGTCGCGCAGATAGCCATTCCACAAGATCGAGCCATCGTCTTCTTTGGTGGGGAGCGTATCGCCCAACACCCAAGCGACCTTCCCATCCTCACGTCTCACTCTGAACTCGTGATGCCACTGGGTCAGGTCGCGCGCGGAGATCTCGGTGGATGCGAGGATGCCGGCGATATCATCCGGATGCACTGCCGCAAAAGCCTGAGAGGCATCATCACGCACCTCATGCGGGTGCACACCGAACAAATCGAAGAATCGCCCGCTGGCATAGGGGATGCATGTGGTGCCATCCGGGCGCAAGCGATATTGATACACCACACCGGGCGCCATATCGCCCACCATACGTAAGGTGCGCATGGAGTCATTCAATTGCTGTGTACGCGCTTCGACTGTCGCTTCCAAACGTTCGTTGGCCTTAGTCAACTCGGCTTTGGATTCATTGATGGTGCTCAGATTGCACAACAACTGCCGGATAGCTATCACCAACAGCGCACTGACCACGAACCACACCATCGTGTGGACACTGATCGAATGTGAACGCGCGGTATCCATCGCAGTGGTGAGTGGATCGACCGACCATTGCACACTCAATCCACCGCGCACGTCACCCAGTTTGTAGCCTTGCTTCGCGTGGCAATTCAGACAAGGTTGCTTGACGTACAAGGGCGCGATGTAACGCGCCATGTCTTTGCCATCCAAGTGGTCGATAGAGATGCGTTCTTGTGACACCTGCTGTTCAAAGGCGCGTAGTGCGTCTGCCTCCCATGCGTTAGCTTTGTTATTGGGATTGATGGGATTCAAGCTGGTCAGATGGAGTTTTATCCCTGCCTCGCGTTCGATGACACCGGATATCTGGCGCGTCATGTAAGCTGGGTTAAGCAAGGTCAATGGCTGCCCCGTGATGGTGGCGGATGCTCGCATCTCTTTGCTCAAATAGGGGTTCGGTGGGTCACGTTCTGTCTGCAACACATAGATGCCGCCATGTTCAGCGTTCCACACGCGCATGGCCTCGACCAAGCGGAACACCTCGCGCCCTTGGGTGGAGGCTACATCTAGCTTGGAATGCTCCAAGTTATGCAAAGAAGACCACAGCGACGCGCCTACCAATACACTCCACAGTAAGAGTGGAGGGAGACAGAAACGCAGCAATCTCTTGCCCCCACACTTCCCTTCACCATTCAATACCAGACGGATCGGCATCATCTATCCTTTAACAGATCAGATTCGAACTGGCTCAGCGGAACGGGCCGTCCGAAGTAATAGCCTTGGAAGGTGTGGCAACCACGCTGTTCCAAGAACGCCTGCTGTTCTTTAGTCTCCACCCCCT
>JBGSWB010000194.1:0-2691 GCA_041752675.1 Sideroxydans sp.
ACTTCTTCGCGCGGCACGTGGCGGATGCTTCTGTGCCGGCGGGGATGCCAGTGATGGTGGGCTCGTCACATGGCGACTATCACGTCATCGATGACATGCTCATCGATACCCCCTCAAAGACCACCTTGATCCCCGTGAAAGGGGATTCGATGATCGGTGCAGGTATCCATGACGGTGATCTCGCCGTGGTGGAGAAGCGCAACCTAGCCAATGTTGGCGACATCGTGGTCGCTATCGTGGATGGGGAGTTCACCTTGAAGACTTTGGGCAAGGAAGGCGGCAAGTTCGTCCTGCGTCCTGAGAACCCTGACTATCCGGTGATCCATCCGCAAGGCACGTTGGAGATCTTCGGGATACTGGTGGGCTTGGTACGCAAATACAAATGATGGAATTTATTCGTCGTTCCCGCGAAGGCGGGAACCTCGTTTAATAAAAGCACTGGATTCCCGCCTTTACCCGCAAGGAGTACGCCGTGGTTGTACGGGGCTAAAGCCCCAACAACACACGCAGCGCGGGAATGACGGATTTCCCCCAATGGTTCGTATCGCCTAATCACCCGCCCTGCATCATGCAACGTGCCATCGCCTTAGTAGATTGCAACAACTTCTACGTCTCCTGTGAACGGTTGTTCCAACCCCGATTGGAAGGCAAGCCCGTGGTGGTGCTGAGCAACAACGATGGTTGTGTGGTATCGCGTTCACAAGAGGTCAAAGACCTCGGCATCAAGATGGCGTTGCCTTGGTATCAAATGAAGGATGTCGCCAAGCGACACGGCATCATCGCTTACTCTTCCAACTATGCGTTGTATGCAGACCTCTCCAATCGGGTGATGTCTCTGCTGTCACAGTTCAGCCCGCAGCAGGAGGTGTACTCCATCGATGAATGTTTTCTGGAACTCACTGGTATGGAGTCGCTAGGCAAGTTGAGTGATCATGCTCAACGCATACGTCAGTCCATCAAGCAGTGCGTGGGCATCCCAGTATGTGTGGGTATCGCATCGAGCAAGACACTGGCCAAGTTGGCCAACCATGTAGCTAAGAAACAGGCGCGCTACAACAGTGTGTGCAACTTCAACGAGATGACGGAAGTCGAACGGGATGCGCTGTTCGCCAACATCGAAGTGGGCGAGGTGTGGGGCGTGGGTAGACGTAGCAGCGTCAGGTTGCACGAGATGGGCATCCATTCTGTGCTCGATATGCAGCGCGTGTCGCCTAAACGCATTCGCGACGAATTCAGTGTGGTACTGGAGCGCACCGTGGCCGAGTTGAATGGCGAGGCATGTTTAGAGCTGGACGATATCGTCCCCGACAAACAGCAGATCATCTGCTCGCGCTCGTTCGGGTCGCTTGTTTCCAACTTGCCTGAGATGGAGCAGGCGGTCGTGTCCTATGCCACCCGCGCCGCAGAAAAATTGCGCAGCCAACATTCATTGGCGAGCGGCATCCAGGTCTACATCCGTACCAATCCGCATAAGGAAAAAGACCCGCAGTACCAGCAAAGCATCCTGATGCCGCTGGCCGAACCCAGCGATGACACGCGGCATCTCTGTCATGCCGCACTGCAAGGCCTGCGCCAGATATATCGCAGCGGATACGCTTACCAAAAAGCGGGCGTGATGCTCACAGACATCATTCCCGCCTCGGCGCGACCACGCACCCTGTTCGATGATATGGCTACGCAGATGAGATCACACGCGCTGATGAGCGCCATGGATGCGATCAACCGTCGTATGGGGAGTGGCACACTAAAACTGCTGGCTGCAGGTGTGAGCCAGAATTGGGTGATGCGCAGTGGGAATAGGTCGCCGCGTTATACGACAGAGTGGGGCGAGATCGCGCGTTGTAACGCGATCTAGAAAGATAGGTTCACTTCTGACAGAGTGGACAATAGAAGCTAGAGCGCTGTCCCTGCTTGATGTGTTTGATGGGCGTGCCACATTGTTTGCACGCTTCGTCTTTTCTGCCGTAAACAAAATAGTGTTGCTGGAAATAGCCACTCGACCCATCGCTGTGGATGAAATCACGCAAACTGCTACCTCCTTGTTTGATCGCCTCGCGAAGCACTTCCTTGATGGTTTGAACCAGTCGCTCGCAGCGCGCGCGGCTCACTTTGTTCGCGGCGAGTTGTGGCTTGATACCTGCGCGGAACAAGGCCTCGTTGGCGTAGATATTCCCCACGCCGACCACCAACTGACTATCCATGATGGCGAGCTTGATCGGGGCGCTACGTTTACGCATCGCGTCATACAGATACCGCGCATCGAAATCGTTATCCAATGGTTCAGGGCCTAGATGTGCGAGAAGTGCATGCTCGGCCACTTCACCCTCATGCCACAACACCGCACCGAAACGACGCGGGTCACGCAGGCGCATCAATTCACCATTACCCAGAACGAGATCGAAGTGGTCGTGTTTCTCCGGTGGTGTGCCATGCGGCAGGATACGCAGGCTACCGCTCATGCCGAGGTGCAGGATGAGTGTGCCGTGATCGAATGTGACGAGGATGTATTTGGCGCGGCGCTGCAAGCCGCGCACGGTGTGTCCGTGCAACAGCTTGGGCAATTCTTTGGGGATGGGCCAACGCAGGCTGGCGTTGCGGATGACGACGTCGGTGACGGCCTCACCTTGTAGATGCGGCGCGATGCCGCGCAAGGTGGTCTCTACTTCGGGGAGTTCAGGCATTTAGCGCCTG
>JBGSWB010000195.1:0-5673 GCA_041752675.1 Sideroxydans sp.
TAGAAACAAATGGATAAGGCAGCGATTTCTGTTGTCGGATGTTCATCATCATTGCCCCACCGTACGTGTCGAGGTGTAACGGAACGTTTCATTGCGAAGGTTCTTATCTACACTTCTATCAGTCCATTGAATGACTATCTGATAAGTACTTGGAGTGCCAGCAACTGTCTGAGTGACCGACCAAACTGGTTGCGGCAACAGGGCGAATACAGAGGCTCCCCATTGACTGATATCCCAATTGGCGAGATTGGCGGGACTGCAAGGATTTTGAGCGCAGTCTGAACCAGCAGCACTTACAGAACTAGCAGTGGCGACAACATAATTTCCTGCGGTCGCTCCCAACTTGTTGGCTTCCATGCGTTCAGCGATATCTGATGCCAAAATGACCGCCTGAGTGCGAAACTGACTGCTCTGTCCGACCTTCATCGCGTACAACTGGAGGCCAGCAGTACCCAATAATGCAGTTGCAATAATGACAAGAGTAATCAATATCTCGATCATCGAGAAACCTGTTTGATATTCTTGAGAAGTTGATTGTCTCAGCATAATTTCACCTCAAGGCTTAGAGATGTTGCCTGTAGCTGCCACATTGATGACGCTATTTACCGCCCCCGTCCAACTACCACCCACCGTCAAAGTCGCAGCGCCATTCCCACTGATTCCACTTGGATTGAAACGTATAACCGTGTTAGGCCCCGTAAGCGTCAAAGTGCTATGCAAAGGTGAGTGAACAACTATCGGATTGGGATTCGCTGCAGTACCCACATCGCAATCATTATTAGAATCCGCATCGGAACAAACCAACCAACCATTGCTCCATGAGGTAGCCCCAGACGTGTCGCATGCCGTGTCTGAATTGCGCAGGCAAAGCAAAACTCGCGTATTACGCTTGATAGATTCGCTGCGGGCCTTATTCAAATCGTTAATGAGCTGACTCACCACAGACCCCTGCCTCGTACGACTGATGAATTCACTAAATGAAGGCACTGCTATCGAAGCCAATATGGCTCCTATTGCAAGAACTATCATCAATTCGACCATTGTCACGCCGCTTTGTACTTTGATTTTAATTAACTGTTTCATACTGTCGCCCTTTCGAGGCTTCCAAGTTGGGTAACAGTATCAAATCAATCAGATTGAAATGCCACTCCTAAATAGACGAGCGGCATTCCTGGCGGATGAGCGGCTAACCATATGAATATAAATTATTTTCCAAGCGCCTTCGGGATCGGAAACACTACGTTCTCTTCGATCCCCTCCAACTCACGCACTCGTTTCGCCCCCAGTTCATTCAGCCTTGCGATGACTTCCTGTACCAACACCTCTGGTGCGGAAGCGCCCGCGCTGATACCGATACAACGTTTCCCTCGTAGCCAATCTGGGTTCAACTCTCTGGCGTTATCCACCAGATAGGCAGACACGTTGAGGTTCTGTGCCACTTCACGTAAGCGGTTGGAATTAGAACTGTTGGGCGAACCTACCACGATGACCAGATCACATTGTTGCGACAGCACCTTCACCGCATCTTGGCGATTTTGTGTCGCGTAGCAGATGTCGTCCTTCTTTGGTCCTGTGATGAATGGAAAACGCGTCTTCAAGGCAGCGATAACGATGCTGGCATCATCCACGGACAAGGTGGTCTGCGTCACGTACGCGAGGTTTTGCTCATCCTTCACGATCAACCTCTGCACGTCAGCGGGTGATTCGACCAGATACATCCCACTCTCGCTCTGCCCCATCGTGCCTTCCACTTCGGGATGCCCCTTGTGACCGATCATCACGATCTCTTGCCCCCGCTCACGTAGACGCGAGACTTCGATATGCACTTTGGTCACTAGTGGGCAGGTCGCATCGAAAACGGTGAGGTTGCGCGACTCGGCTTCGCGACGCACCGATTGCGGTACGCCATGTGCGCTGTAAATAAGGATGCTACCGGGAGGAACGTCTTTCAACTCTTCGATGAAGATCGCGCCCTTGGCTTTCAATCCTTCCACGACGAATTTGTTATGCACCACTTCGTGACGTACATAGATGGGTGCGCCATGCAGCGCCAAAGCGCGCTCGACGATCTCTATCGCGCGATCGACGCCTGCACAGAATCCGCGTGGGTTAGCGAGTAACAGTTCCATCTTTTTTCCCTATGAAGCTGTCCAATATCAGCAGTATCGCACCGCAGGTGATGGCCGAGTCCGCCACATTGAAGGCGGCGAAATGGTAAGCCCCCCAATAGAAATCGAGGAAGTCCACCACATATCCATAAACGATACGATCGATGAGATTGCCCAGCGCCCCACCCAAGATGAATGCCAACGCGAAACTGAACAGCTTCTCGTTTTGATGTTTGCGCAACAGCCACACGATCCACACCGAGGCAACGATAGCGATACCCGTGAATATCCAACGTTGGATACCGCCAGCATCACTCAAGAAACTGAATGCCGCACCGGTGTTGTGTGCCAAGACGAGATTGAAGAAGCCCGTGATGGGCATACTCTCGCCATAGACGAAATGGCTGCTGATGGCCATCTTGCTCAATTGGTCGAGCACGATGACGATGAGCGATATGCCCAACCAACGCTTAGGCATGACGACGAGTCTCTCCTGCTCCGAACAAGTTGCTCACGCAACGTCCGCACAAAGTGGGATGTTCCGCGTTCGCCCCAACGTCGGCACGGTAGTGCCAGCAACGTTCACATTTGACGTGAACACTTGGAGTGACTTTGATCTCCAACTCGCCCTCGCGCAGATGCACATTCGCACGTGAGGTGATGAGTACCAGACGCAAGTCATCACCCAAACGCGACAGCAGTTCGAAGGTCGCCTTTGGTGCGTATACATCCACTTCAGCCTGCAACGCAGAGCCGATGGCACCGGCACCACGCTGCTCTTCCAACTTCTTGTTCACTAGCTCGCGCACGGCGCGGATATCAGCCCATGCACTCACCGCTTCACCGTTCAAGCCAGACGCTGGCAACTCATACCAGAGCTGCTCGAACACACTCACATCGTCCTTGCCCGTCAATGTCACCCACACTTCTTCACCGGTGAAGCTCAAGATCGGCGCGATCAAACGTGAGAGTGACTGGGTGATGTGATACAGCGCGTTCTGTGCGGAGCGGCGTGCTTTGGAGTTTTCCCCTGCGGTATAGAGACGGTCTTTCAAGATGTCCAGATAGAAACTCCCCAGATCTTCCGAGCAGAACGCCAGCAACTTCTGCACGGCGAAGTGGAACTCATAACGTTCGTAGTCAGCACATATCTCATCTTGCAACTTCTGTGATAGTGACAAGGCATAACGGTCGATCTCCAACCATTCCGCTACGGGCAACGCATCACGCTTAGCATCGAAGTCAGCGATGTTCGCCAAAAGGAAGCGCAGGGTATTGCGGATGCGGCGATAGCTTTCCACCACGCGCTTGAGGATCTCATCAGAGATGGTCAATTCGCCAGAGTAATCTGTCGACGCTGTCCACAGACGCAGGATGTCCGCGCCCATGGTGTCGAAGATCTTTTGCGGTGCGACCACATTGCCCTTGGATTTGGACATCTTGTGTCCGTGACCATCCACCACGAAACCGTGAGTGAGCAAGGCATCGTAAGGTGCGCGATCATTGATGGCGCAGCCCGTCAGTAAGGATGATTGGAACCAGCCGCGATGTTGATCGGAACCTTCCAGATACAGGTCAGCCGGAGAACGTAAGCCTTCGCGTTTCGCCAATACCGCATAGTGCGTCGCACCGGAATCGAACCACACGTCTAGTGTGTCGGTGAGCTTGCGGTAATGCGTCGCATCTTCGCCCAACAGGTCGACGCTGTTCAAACTGAACCACGCCTCGATGCCAGACTTCTCAACCAACTTGGCGATCTGCTCCAACAACTCTGACGTGCGTGGATGCAGTTGCATCGTCTCTTTATGCACGAAGAAGGTCATCGGCACGCCCCAGTTACGCTGACGCGACACGCACCAGTCGGGACGGTTCTTGATCATCGCTTCCAGACGTGCGCGCCCCCATGATGGGAAGAACGCGGTCTCATCGACCGCCTTGTTCGCCAACGAACGTAGAGATTTCTTGTCGCCCTGCTCCATGCCGATGAACCACTGCGGTGTGGAACGGAAGATGATGGGCGTCTTATGACGCCAGCAATGCGGATAGCTATGTTTGAGCTTCTCTTGATGCAACAGATGACCACTGGCTTGCATCGCTTGCAGCACGATGTCGTTCGCCTTCCACACGAACACCCCTGCCAACGGCGTCTCGCCGACAGCTGGTGTGGTGGAGATGAACTTGCCATCGTCGCCCACCGGATTGTCATTGGGCAGGCTGTACTTTTGACCGACCACATAGTCGTCCACACCGTGCGCTGGTGCGGTATGAACCAATCCCGTACCGGCTTCTAGCGTGACGTGTTCACCGCAGATGATGGGCACGATGCGGTCTTGGAAAGGATGTTGCAAAGGCAGACCTTCCAGTGCCTTGCCATAGCAAACGGCAGCGATGCCATCTCCACGGTCGTTGCTACCGCCCAGTTGGTAACGCTTCAAGCTCGCCTCGACCAAGTCAGCCGTCAGAATGAGATAGCCCTTCTCGGTACGCACCAGATCGTATTCAAAAGCAGGATGCACGCTCACCGCTTGATTGGCTGGCAAGGTCCAAGGAGTCGTCGTCCAGATGACGGCATATACCTTCTCGCTGGCAGGCAGCGACACACCGAATGCCTTACTCACCGCTTCGATGTCTTTGACTTCGAAGCCGACATCGATGGCTGACGATACTTTGTCTTCGTACTCCACCTCAGCCTCGGCCAGTGCGGATTGGCAATCCAGACACCAGTTCACCGGCTTGCGACCTTGATACAAAAAGCCGCGCTCGTGGATCTTGCCTAGCGCACGGATGATGTCCGCCTCGGTCTTGAAATCCATGGTGAGGTAAGGCTTGTCCCAATCGCCCAACACGCCCAAACGGATGAAGTCTTTCTTCTGACGCTCGACCTGTTCCTTCGCATATTCGCGGCACAGCTCGCGGAACTGCGACGGCGGGATGGCTTTGCCGTGTTTCTTCTCCACCTGCAATTCGATGGGCAGACCATGGCAATCCCAGCCCGGCACATACGGCGCATCGAAATTGCTCAAGGTCTTGCTCTTAATGATGATGTCCTTCAACACCTTGTTCACCGCGTGACCAATATGGATGTCGCCGTTCGCGTACGGCGGACCATCGTGCAGGATGAATGTTTTGCGTCCTTTGGCCGCTGTGCGGATGCGTTGATAGCGCTGTTGCGCTTGCCATTGCGCGAGCATCAGTGGCTCGCGTTTGGCCATGTCGCCACGCATGGGGAATGTCGTGTCGGGGAGATTCAGCGGATACTTCTTCTTGTCTTCACTCATGTTCTCTAAACCATTGTTTTGCATTTTCGACATCCAACGCGATCTGCCGCGTCAGCGCTTCCAGACTCGGATACTTCTCCTCATCTCTCAACTTCTCTAAGAACTCCACTCGCAGGTGTCTGCCGTATATCTGCCTATCGAATTCGAACAGATGCACTTCCAACACCGGCTTCGCATCCTGTTTCACCGTCGGACGCACCCCCAGACTGGCCACGCCCTGCAACACGCCCAAGCCATCCGAATGCACCTCGACCACGTAGATGCCTTTGAGCGGAGGTTGGTTGTGC
>JBGSWB010000196.1:0-4573 GCA_041752675.1 Sideroxydans sp.
CCGTGCGTATTCACCAGTGCCGTCTTGTTCCAACGCGCCAGTGCCACATGCTCTTCGATGTCCACCTGCAAGCCCCAAGGGAACTTGCGCCGCACACTCACCTTGCGCACCCATGGCAAAGTCTCGAACCCTTGACGCGCGCGCTCCAGATCGACGGTGAAGAAATTCCCGCTCACCCGTTCACGCACTATCGTCTGCAACTGTTCATCTGACACACGCTCGGGAGCTGCCACCAACTCGACCGTATTCAGCGGGAACTCCGGCATGCGCAACACATAACGCGCCGCCCCCACCAACACCAACATCACGCTCACGCCGAACAACAGATTGGCGATGCTGCGTAGAAGTCGGTGGTTATCCCACATGTGCAGACTCCAACACCTGCACTACGAGTTGCTCGAAACTGATACCCGCCTCACGTGCCGCCATCGGCGCCAAGCTGTGGTCGGTCATACCAGGCGAAGTGTTTACTTCCAACAGATATGCGCTGCCATCCGTGCCACGCAGAAAATCCACGCGCCCCCAACCTTGCCCACCGATCACGGCGAACCCTTGTTGTGCCAGCGCTTGCATCTCAGCCTCTTGCTCGGCACTCAAACCGCAAGGGCACAGGTAGCGTGTGTCATCGCGCAGATATTTCGCTTCGTAGTCATAGAACTCGTTCGCAGGTTCGATCTTGATAACCGGCAATGCACGACCATTCAAGATCGCTGCCGTGTATTCACCGCCACCGATGAAACGTTCTGCTATCACCA
Organism: Sideroxydans sp.; assembly: GCA_041752675.1. Taxonomy (GTDB): domain Bacteria; phylum Pseudomonadota; class Gammaproteobacteria; order Burkholderiales; family Gallionellaceae; genus Sideroxyarcus. Next base: position 756 of record JBGSWB010000196.1, read on the forward strand.
ACTTGTCGTGCTTGGCGGCTTCTTCGTAAGCAGCCTTCAGTTCACTGACTTGTTTCACTTTGCTGATACCAACGCTAGACCCTTCGTTCGCCGGCTTCACGAACAGTGGCAAACCCAAGCGCTGCACCACCGCATCCCAATCGCTGTGCTCATTGAGAAGCATGAAGTCGGGGATAGGTAAACCCGCCGCTTGCCAGATCATCTTGGTGCGCCACTTGTCCATAGCGATGGAGGAAGCCATCACACCACTTCCGGTGTAAGGAATGCCCATCAGCTCCAGCGCGCCCTGCACCGTACCGTCCTCGCCGTAACGTCCGTGCAACGCGATAAACACGCGATCGAAGCGTTCATCCAGCAAGTTATGCAGGTCTCGTTGCGCAGGGTCGAACGCATGCCCATCCACGCCACTACGTTGCAATGCAGCCAATACCGCAGCGCCACTCTTCAATGACACTTCGCGCTCTGCAGAACGTCCGCCGAACAGCACCGCTACTTTTCCAAATTTTTTCATTTGCTCCATTCAACACCTCAAACCAGCCACAGAGGACACAGAGATCACAGAGAGAGTGTGCAAAGGTTTTCTCTGTGCGCTCTGTGGTCTCTGTGGCTAACTGTTTTTATCTCCCACTATGCGCACCTCAGGGTGTAGTTCCACTCCTGTTTGCTGCAACACAGTCGCCTTCACTTCTGCAATCAAGCTCTCGATATCCGTCGCCGTCGCATCACCGATGTTCACGATGAAGTTGGCATGCTTCTCCGACACTTGCGCACCACCGATGATCTTGCCCTTCAATCCGCAACCTTCGATCAGCTTCGCCGCGTGATTGCCTTCCGGATTGCGAAACACCGAACCCGAGTTGGGCAACTGCAGAGGTTGGCTGGCGCTGCGTTTCTCCATCAATGCCTTGATGTCTTGGCGCGCCTTTTCCACATCGCCTGCTTCTAACTTCAACCACGCACCGACGAAGAACTCTTGTGAGGATTCAGGATTCAGGATTCGGGATTCAGCAAAACCCTCCACCCCTCGAACGCCGTCCTGAATCCTGAATCCCGAATCCTGAATCCTAGTGACATGGCGATAGCCGATGTCATATTCCTGCGGTGTGCGTTCCAGCAACTCACCACTGCGCGTCAACACTTGCACGCGCACCACCTTCTGCCATGTCTCGCTGCCATAACAGCCTGCGTTCATCGCCAACATGCCGCCCATCGTTCCGGGGATGCCGACGAAGAACTCCGCGCCGCACAGATTGTTGGTCGCCGCAAAGCGTGCCAGCTTGGCACCCGCCACGCCGGCCTGCACGTAAACCAGATCACCGTCCATACGCAGTTCGGCCAACGCACCCAACATCAGCAACACCGTGCCGCGATAACCACCGTCGCGCACCAACAGGTTGCTACCCAGACCGACAGCCATCAGCGGTTCAGTGGCTGGCAGTTGCTGCAAGAAGCACTGCAGGTCGGCAAGGTCAGCCGCTTGATACATGCGCTTGGCGACACCGCCTGCACGCCAACTGGTATGGCGGCGCATATCGACATCGCAGCTCAATTCGCCGCGAAGTCCGTCTGCCGAGAACTGTGTCGGTTCGCTCATCTTCATTTCATCTGCTTGACCAGATTAGGCACGCCGCCGATGCTGCCCGCACCCATGGTCAACACCACATCGCCATCGCGTGCCATCTGCAGAATTGTCTTTGGCATGTCTGCGATGCTCTCGACAAATACGGCTTCGTTCTGCCCTGCCACGCGCAAGGCATGCATCAAGGCACGACCATCCGCCGCGACGATAGACTGCTCCCCTGCCGCATACACTTCAGCGAGTGCCAATGCATCCACGCCACTCAACACCTTCACAAAATCTTCGAACAAGTCACGCGTACGGGTGAAACGATGCGGCTGGAATGCCAGCAGCAAACGACGCCTAGGGAATGCACCGCGCGCCGCCGCCAATGTCGCTTTCATCTCCACGGGGTGGTGTCCATAATCGTCGATGAGGGTGAACGAACCGCCTGACGCCAGCGGTATCTCGCCATAGCGTTGCATACGGCGTCCGACGCCTTCGAATTCCGCCAGGCCTGCCACGATGGCTTCTTCCGACACTCCCACTTCCAGCGCGACCGCGATGGCTGCGAGTGAGTTCAGCACGTTGTGCAAACCGGCCAAGTTGAGCGTCACATCCAGATCGATAGGCACGGTGTTGTGGCGGCACAGCGCGGTGAATCGCATCTTGCCGCCCTCATGTCGCACGTTCACTGCGCGGATCTGCGCACCTTCACTAAAACCGTAGGTGGTGATGGGTTTGCTCAGACGCGGCAAAATGTCGCGCACGTTCTCGTCATCCACACACAACATGGCACGGCCATAGAACGGCAGACGCTCGATGAAATCGACAAAAGCCTGTTTCAATTTATTGAAGTCGTGACCGTAGGTCTCCATGTGGTCGGCATCGATGTTGGTGATGACCGCCAAGATGGGCGTGAGATAAAGGAACGAGGCATCCGACTCATCCGCTTCCGCCACGATGAACTCACCTGTGCCAAGACGCGCATTCGCACCGCTGCTGTTGAGCCGACCGCCAATAACAAAAGTGGGGTCGTAACCACCCTTGGTCAACACGCTTGTGACCAGCGAAGTCGTGGTGGTCTTACCGTGTGTACCGGCAATGGCGATGCCCTGACGCAAGCGCATCAACTCCGCCAACATCACGGCACGCGGAACGATGGGGATGCGACGCTCACGTGCCGCGACCACCTCTGGGTTGTCTGCCTTCACCGCCGTCGAGGTCACTACCGCATCGGCGTCTTGCAAGTTGTTGCTGTCGTGACCGTAATGGATGGTCGCACCCAAAGTCTGTAAGCGTTGGGTTACACCACTCTCTGCCAGATCGGAGCCGCTCACTTGGAATCCCAAATTGAGTAGCACCTCGGCGATACCATTCATACCGGAACCGCCGATGCCAACGAAGTGGATGTGTTTGATTTTATGTTTCATGGTTTTCCTATCCCGCTAACGCAACACAAACTTGCGCCACTTGCTGTGTCGCATCCGGTTTCGCCAAGTTGCGTGCGGCTTGCGCCATAGCCAACAACTTCTCTCTTGTCATCTCTCGCAACAGTTCCGCCAACTTCTCTGCGTTCAATTCTGTCTGTGGCAACAACACCGCCGCGCCCTGCTCACTCAGGAAGCGCGCGTTGTAGGTCTGGTGGTCGTCCACCGCGTAGGGGAACGGAACGAGGACGCTCGCCACACCCGCTGCCGCCAACTCGGCAATGGTGAGTGCGCCTGCACGGCAGATCACCACATCCGCATGCGCGTACTGGTTCGCCATGTCATCGAGGAACGCACGTACATCTGCTTGCATACCTGCTTGCTCATACGACTTTTGCACAGTTTCGAAATGCTTCTTGCCGGTTTGGTGTAATACGTTGGGACGCTCTGTTTCACTCATCAGCGCCAATGCTTTCGGTAATGCTTCGTTCAATGCCTGCGCGCCCAAACTGCCGCCCACCACCAACACATTCAACTTGCCACTACGGTTCGCGAAACGCGTTTGCGGTTCAGCCACCGCCGCGATGTCGGCACGCACGGGATTGCCACACCATTGCGTGCCCTTCAATACAGCAGGGAAACCACTCAACACACGAGTGGATAACTTCGCCAGCACCTTGTTACTCATTCCCGCGATAGAGTTCTGTTCATGGATGACCAGTGGACGACGCAAGATGGCGGCCATCAATCCTCCGGGCATAGTGATGTAACCGCCCATGCCCAAGATCACGTCAGGGCGATGACGGAAGATGGCATCCGCACTCTGGCCT
>JBGSWB010000197.1:0-4100 GCA_041752675.1 Sideroxydans sp.
CAGCGGTTTACCGTTCACCGCATTCAAGATCACCAGTGGGATGAGCTTCTCGGGGAAGTGATACGGACCGTAGTTGTTGGAACAATTCGTTGTCACCACGGGCATGCCGTAGGTATGATGCCACGCACGAACCAAATGATCGCTCGATGCCTTGCTTGCCGAATAAGGCGAGTTAGGTTCGTAGGCAGTGTCTTCGGTAAAAAATCCTTCGTCACCGAGACTTCCATACACCTCATCGGTAGAGATATGGTGGAAACGGAAGTTAGCTTTGCGCTCACCTTCTAGACTGTTCCAGTGCGCACGCGCTGCCTCTAACAAAGTATAGGTACCAACGATATTGGTCTGGATGAAATCTGCAGGGCCGGTGATGGAGCGATCCACATGAGACTCGGCAGCTAGATGCATGATGGCATCTGGCTGATGCTCACGGAACACACGATTCACTTCCTCTGCATCGCAGATATCCACCTGCTCGAACTTGTAACGCGGGTTGTTTGAGACGGAAACCAAAGATTGCAGGTTGCCTGCATAGGTGAGCTTGTCAACATTAACTACTTTGTAGTTGCTTTCGTTGATGAATTGGCGCACGACAGCGGAGCCGATAAAGCCGGCACCGCCAGTGATGAGGAGGGTTTTCATAGGGGGCATTTGTAGATGAGTATGGGAGGGATTATGCCTTTTGCTTGAGCGTCTCGTCCATGAGCCTAGATGCAAAATCGGTAGCACCGCTATTCTCACTGATGAATTTTGATCCTGCCTGAGCCATCGTTTGTGTTGCGACGTTATCGATCAGGAGTCGTTCGAGTTGTATCGATAGCTCGTTGGCATCAACTACTTGAAGCGCAGCTCCGCTTGCAACGGCCAGTTCGGTGGCTTGCGCGAAGTTGTAGGTATGGGGGCCGATGAGCACAGGTTTGCCAACGGCACAAGCTTCGATCAGATTCTGCCCGCCGAATGGTAACAAGCTGCCGCCGATGAAAGCGATATCACATGCGGCGTAGTAGGCGAACATCTCACCCATGCTGTCTCCAAGAACGATCTGCGTATCCGCAGCTATCGCCACATTGGCGCTACGGCGCTGCATCTTCAAACCACGTTGCTCGATCAGGTTCGCCACTTCGTCGAAACGTTGCGGATGACGCGGAACGATGATGGTAAGTACGTCTTTAGCGGTGATTGTTTGTAGCGCATCCAATAGCAATGCTTCTTCACCCTCGCGTGTGCTGGCTGCCAGAAAGATAGGGCGTTTGCCAAACAGTTCGCGCAGTCGCCTTCCTTGCTCAAGCATCTTTGCGGGTGGTTCGATATCGAACTTCAGATTACCCATCGTGGAAACGGCGCGTCCGCAAAGTTCGGACAGTCTTTGTGCATCCCCGTCAGTCTGCGCGGCGATGAGATGCAAGCCGTGTAGGCCTTCATGGGCAAGGTGTGGAAAGCGCGCATATTTCGCGTAGGACTTCTCGGACAGGCGGGCGTTGAGTAGTAGCAATGGGGTGCTTGAAACTTTGCATTGATGGATGAGGTTGAACCAGACTTCGGTCTCCAGCAGGACGCCCACTTGCGGCTTGAAGTGGTCAAGGAATTTCTGGACGGCGAATGGGTAGTCGTAGGGCAGATAGACGCGCATCACTTCGTCGCCATACAACTGCTCACTAGCAGCGCGGCCAGTAGGCGTGGTGTGTGTGAGCAATATCTGATGCTGGGGATATCTTGTGCGAAGGCTGTGCACAAGGGTTGCGGCGGCACGCGTCTCGCCAACGGAGACGGTATGGAGCCAGATGACGGGTTTGTTAGCTCTAACGGTGTAGCGACCGAAACGTTCGGCCACATGGTCTAGGTATTCGGGCTGCTTGCGTGAGCGCCACCAAAGATGGAAGAAGACATACGGTAGCAACAGCCAAAGCAAGGCGGTGTAGGCGAAGCGAGAATCGAATAAGCGCATCACTTCGTACCATCCAATACACGAGTCAGCTGTTGCAGCACATCGTCCACCTCGATGAGCGACATCGCATCTGGGTGATGGACACGCGTGTTCCACGGCAATTGTTCAGGGTCTTTACCCAGATACTTACGCACGGCTTGCGGGTGGCGGTCGACACAATATTCTGTGCGCTGATAGGGGCCGGTGAGTTTGGGTGAGGCGACCGCATAAAGACCGATGACTGGGGTATCCATCGCGCGTGCGATATGGACTGCCCCTGTGTCAGGAGCGACTAGCACATTCACTTTACCCAGCAGGGCAGCCAGTTGTTTGGGGGATGTCTTGCCACAAAGATCCAATGTGCGGTCGGGCGCGATGGCGCAGAGCTGTTGGCACAGCGTTCGTTCTGCAAGCGAATCACCTCCTGTCAGTACGATGCTGCCAGAGGATTTTTGAATCAATTCTGCATAACGCTCGGGTAGCCAGTTTCGCTCTGCTTTGCTGGCATAGGGATGTATCGCGATCAAAGGACTTGGCAGATGGCGTAGCTGCTCATTCGCCCAAGCATGGTCAGCATCTTCAATGGGTAGATCCCAGACCGCCTCAACTGCTTGTTCGGTCAACTGTTCAACGAAAGACAAGAAGCTATCGACCAGATGATCATCATGGAAGGGGATGCATTGGTTGCAGAACAACCACTGTCCCTCACGGGCGCGGGTGCGGTCGAAACCGATCTTGATCGGCGCGTGCAAGGCCGGATAGAGCAAGTTGATGCGCAAGTTTGCTTGCATCGCCAACACGACATCAAAATCGCGCTCACGAAAACGTCGGTAAAAAGCACGGTAATCTGAAAAGGAGCGAGGCTTCTCGATCACTACGAATTGCACGTTGGGCATGCGATGCAATAGAGAATAAGTGAGAGGACTGGTGAACCATGTGATCTCCGCATCGGGCAAAGCACGCTGCAAGGTATTGATAGCGGCGCTGACCATGACCACATCGCCAAGTGCGGAGAAGCGGACGATGGCGATGCGCGGTTTGGATGGTAAGTGTGGGAGCACGGCGAGTAGGTAGTGATATTGAGTTTGTATTGTAACTAAGCTACGTTCAAATCGGATTTGCTTGATAGAAGCATTGACTTGATCCTGAAAAATATATAGGCCATCAAGAGACTAGGTGAAACGGACGCCACCCATTAAAATGCCCGCCTGCTATTGAGGCTGGCGTTCTACTGATTAAATAAGTCTATGAAACTCATTCCCACTATCCTATGCGGCGGAGCAGGTTCCCGCCTGTGGCCAGTCTCTCGAGAGACGCACCCCAAGCCCTTCATCCGCTTGGCCGATGGTCAAAGCTTGCTGCAGAAGGCATGGCTGCGTGGCGCGGTGCTACCTCAAGCCGTCGAGACCATGACCGTCACCAACCGCGACCTGTTCTTCAAGACCGAAGACGAATACCGCGAAGTAGCTGGAATCCCTGCCAACAAAGCATTCACCAACCGTTTCATCCTAGAACCTTTTGGTCGTAACACCGCCCCTGCGATAGCAGCTGCCACACTGCAAGTCGCGGCCGTACATGGTGAAGATGCCTGCCTGCTCGTACTGGCCGCAGACCATCTGATCGCAGACCAAGCATCCTTTGCCAAGGCCGTGGCGAGTGCCATGCAATTGGCAGCCCAAGGCAAACTCGTCACCTTCGGCATCAAACCCGACATGCCCGAGACTGGCTACGGCTACATCGAAGCCGACGGCAACACCGTCAAACGTTTCGTCGAAAAACCAAACCTGGACACCGCCAAAGAATACATCGCCTCTGGCCGCTTCCTGTGGAACTCCGGCATGTTCTGTTTCCAAGCAGGCGTCATGTTGCAAGAGATGGAAAAGCACTGCCCAGCCATCCTTGCAGCCACTATCGCTTGCATCGCCGAATCACGCAGCGCCGAAGGCAAAGGCTTCAGCCAGCTCGAACTAGACTCCGCCGCCTTCAAACAAGTTCCCGATGATTCCATCGACTACGCCGTGATGGAGAAATCCGCCAACGTCGCCGTCGTCCCCTGCGACATCGGCTGGAGCGACATCGGCTCATGGACTGCACTGGGTGACCTTACCCCAGCGGATGCACAAGGCAACCGCATCGAAGGCGAAGTCATGCTGCACGACGTCAGCAACTGCTACATCCA
>JBGSWB010000198.1:0-7294 GCA_041752675.1 Sideroxydans sp.
GAAAAACTCCCCACCAACATCAAAGCCATCTACCTCGCCAATCCCAGTTTGTCACGTGACGAGTTGCTCTACGCCATCGCCGACCGCCTTGGCCTCGACTTGGAAGGTCAACGTGTCAGCGTCATCTTGCAAAACCTACAGAACGACCTTGAAGCGAAATATGCAAAAGGCGAACGTTGCGTCGTGCTGGTGGATGAGGCGCATGCCATGCCTTTAGACACACTTGAAGAGTTGCGCCTGCTCTACAACCTACAGGTAGGCAAGCATAAATTGCTACAGATCGTGCTATTCGGCCAGCCCGAACTAGATGAAAAATTGTCGCAAAGCAACATGCGCCAACTGAAGGACCGCATCGTCCATCACTTCACCATCCTGCCCATCTCGCAAAAAGTCATCCATACCTACCTGATGTTCCGTATGCGTGCCGCTGGCTACAAGGGGCCAGACAACTTTTCTCCTGCCGCAGAAAAACTCATCGGCAAAGCCTCACATGGCTTGATGCGGCGAGTTAATATCCTTGCCGACAAATCACTGCTCTCCGCCTTCGTCGAAAACACACACACCATAAAGGAACACCACGTTCAAGCAGCCATACGTGATAGCGAGATGACTCCCATGCACAAATGGAGCAACCGTCGCAATCTAAGTATGGTTGGGGGGTTAACCTTGTTCGCCGCCATACTCGCAGGTGCGGGTTGGTTCATGGGACGCGAACACCAAGACGCTATGACTATCAATCAGATGTCGGCTGTCGTCAGTCAATCAGCAGCATCGGTGAGTGTGGCTGCCACACCCGCAGAACCTGCTCCAATATCGACAGTTGCCGCCCCCACTTCCGTGGGTGATGAAATTCCTGCGACGAAATTGGTCGCAACCACCCCAATCGCTACAGCATCAAGTATGGTTGCAACGACACCGCCTCCAGTAACAGCAGAGATCGCACATAACAGAACGGTCACGCCTGAAAAAACCAATGCTGCGCCACCCCGTCCTGCGGTCGCAGCGAATAGTCTGCTCCGACAAAGACTCGATGCGACTCATGCCATGTTGAGCTCCACCTCCAAAGGAAGCGTAAGCATCCAACTGTTCTACACCGAGAACGCCCAGCCGGAACGCATGGAGGGATTCCTAAAACGAGCTGACAAGCTAGGTGTGCTGAACGAGATATATGTCTTACCTGTCAGATTGAATGGGCGGAATGCTTATCGCACCATCTATGGTATCTATCCAAATAGTGATGCAGCTCGCAATGGCATCGCCACATTGCCGCAGCGATACCAAGAAGCATTCGCACCGACTCTGCACTTGCTAGACAACTCGCAGGAATCACCTTAACTTGATGAAATCAAAAATATATAAGCAGATTGGTATATTGCTTGAGCCTACTATTTAGTGTTACCTTGTGCTCAAAGCTATTAAAATCAGGGGCTATAAAGGGGGAATGGAATGAAGTTAATCCACGCAGTGACACTCGGTTGCGCTTGCGTCATGCTTGCTGCTTGCGGCACCAAAGCGATCAAGCCTTCGGACAAGCATATCCAACAGACACCCGAAACCGTAAGGCAAGGTAGTGGGGTCATCCCTCAGGCCAGTAGGAATGCAGTCGTTCTGCTGCCTCCTGCACCCGCAAAGAAGGTCGAGACTTATAGCGTCGTCGTCAGCAATCTACCAGCCAGAGACATCCTTTTCGCATTGGCACGTGATGCAAAACTCAATATAGACATACACCCAGGCCTTGTAGGCGAAGTCACTATCAACGCTATCAATCAGACCTTGCCGCAGATACTTGATCGCATCTCAAAGCAGGTGGATATGCGTTACGAGATGAATGGTGACAGTCTGGTCGTCATGCCTGACTCTCCCTTCCTAAAGAGTTACAAGATCGATTATGTGAACATGTCACGTGACGCGGAAGGTGGCATTTCAAACACAAGCCAAGTAGGGGGGGGTGCCACTGGCGGGGCCGCTGGAAACAACTCCAAGCTCTCCATCACCAACACCTCAAAGAATCACTTCTGGGATACCTTAGTAAGGAACATCACTGACATACTGCGCGAAACCGACAAAGTGTTGCCAGCAGGTTCAAGCGAAACGGTCGTTGAACAGAACTCGACCAATACAACAATGGGCACGACCCCAAAAACTAAAAAATCTTCTGCGAACAGCAACGCTGAAAATGATGGCGCTGCTGCCACGATAGAAGGCGAAGGGACGACAGTCACAAGGCGCAGCACCTTCAGGGAAGCCGCCTCTGTCATTCCCAATCCAGAATCGGGAATCATCACTGTGCGCGCTACGGGTCGTCAACACGAAAAAATACAAGAATTCGTGACACACGTTATGCGCAATGCCCGCCGCCAAGTGTTGATCGAAGCAACTATTGCCGAAGTAAGACTAAGCAGCAACTATCAACAAGGTATCAATTGGTCAAAGCTGGTACCTGCGGGCACTAAAGGCATCTCTGTCGGCCAAGCCGGAACAACACTGCGTCCTGATTCAGCTGCCGCGACCGTCGGTGCCTTGATACTCAACTACACCGATCCTGCTTCTAAATTCGGCAGCCTAGCTGGCAGCGTCTCACTGTTGGAGACCTTTGGTGACGTAAAGGTTTTGTCCAGCCCCAAATTGAGCGTGTTGAATAACCAGACAGCGATGCTGCGTGTCGTGGACAACAACGTCTATTTCATCGTGAACTCCACCACGACGCCTTGCTCTCCGGCACCTTGTACTCCGATCATCACCTATACGACCACCGTAAACACTGTTCCTGTAGGTTTTTCGATGAGCATCACGCCGCAGATCAATGAAAACGATACCGTCCTCCTAAACGTGCGCCCGACGATCACCCGATTGCTGGCATCTGTGACAGACCCGACCCCTGGTCTAGTCGTGACAAACAAGATCCCACAAGTTTCCACGCGTGAAATGGAATCTGTGCTCAAGATCGAGAACAACCAGATCGCCATCCTAGGTGGATTGATGCAAGACGAGATCAACAACCAAGCTGATGGCATCCCCGGGTTGTCGAGCATCCCATTCGCCGGCAACGCATTCAAGAGTCGTGACGACAGCAAACAAAAAACTGAACTCGTCATTTTCTTGCGCCCAGTCGTCATCAAGGACTCAAGTTTGGATGGTGATTACAGTGCTTATAAGAACACCCTACCAGACGCGAATTATCTGAAACCAGAAGACGAGAAAGCGAACAAATGAGCCTACTCCTCGACGCGATGAAGAAATCAGGGGACAAATCCCAAAGCACGGGATTGTCAGGGATGTCTTTGGAAGAGCTTCCCCCAACCGCATCGAGTAGCGCGCCGACACCTGATGCCAGCGCTACCTCGGCTTCCCGCGCCGCAGGTCAGACTTTGTTCGCCGCCAAGAAGAAAAAAGAATCGCCAAAATTTCGCTGGAAGTTGGGTTTGGTACCCACGACATTACTCATCTGCTCAATCATCGGCAGCATTTATGGCTATTACGTTTGGCGCGAGTTGAATCCACCACAACGTGTGGCAGAACGTCCTGCGACTCCACCAGCACCAATGCCCATCACTGCACCAGCACCTCCGCCATTGGTGGCGAATCTGCCACCGGCAGACGTTACTCCTCAACCAACCGTTATAGAGACGGCACCTGTCGCAACAGCGCCTATGGTAGAAAATCCGGTCGCGCTGAATTACACCATTGCAAAACCTCGCGCAAAAACCACTTCCAAGCCAGTCAAACCCAAAGCGCCTGCTGGCATGTCCATTGAGCGTCAACAAGCGACAGATACGGTCACTCCCATCTTGCAGGATGCTTATCAAGCGTACCAGAGTGGCGACTACACAACAGCCGAACGGGGTTACAAAGAAGTATTAAAGCTCAATGAGCGCAACCGCGAAGCATTCAACCGCGATGCCTTGCTCGGCCTCGGTGCTATCGCCCAGCAGCAAGGGCAAGATCAAGCCGCACAACACTACTATCGCCAAGTGCTACTTCTCGATCCGCGCGACCCAGTCGCCCTCGGCGCGATGACAGCCTATAGCGCTGGTAATGGTGTTGATACGGAAAGCCAATTGAAACAGATGCTGACGGAACAACCTCGCTCGGCTGCATTGAATTACGCGCTGGGCAATGTGTACGCTGACCAATCGCGTTGGGCCGATGCACAGCAAGCCTACTTCAACGCACGTATGTTGGAACCCTCCAATGCCCAGTTCACTTACAACTTGGCAGTGAGCCTCGACCATCTTGGACAAAGCAAGTTGGCGGCACAGTATTACCAACAAGCATTGCAACTCGACCCCGCTAGCAATGCCGGATTCGACCATATCCAAGCGCAACGGCGCCTAAATGAACTGAGCCCCTCTCACTAAGGACGACGATGGCAGTCCCGCAACAACAGATCCAACAGCCTATCGGACAATTGCTCATCGCTAAAGGCGTCATCAGCGAAGACCAACTGCGCATCGCCACACAAGAACAAGCTAAATCACCGCAACCTCTCGGGCGTTTGTTGGTGCGTCTAGGCTTTTTGTCGGAAGCGACCATCCGTGACGTACTCTCTGAGAATCTAGGTCAGGAAAGCGTCGATCTCGCCAGCGTGGTAGTGGACTCTGCCGCCGTCTCGATGATCCCTAAAGAGGTGGCACGTCGTTATCTCTTGGTGCCCTTATCGGTCGATCTCGCCAACAAACATCTCACGCTGGCGATCTCAGACCCAGACAACATCATCGCGCTCGACCAAGTGCGTGCTTTGTTGCGTGACGAGTATCGTCTCATCACCCTCCTCGCCAGTGAATCGGACATCCTGCGCGCTATCGACCAGTACTATGGTTTCGAACTCTCCATTGATGGCATCTTGCATGAGATCGAGCCAGGTGAACTCGAACACCAAGGCCTTCAACAGGGCGTCAACGAATTCAGTCAGCCCGTCGTACGACTGATCGATGCGTTGCTCACTGAAGCGGTACAACAGAACGCATCCGATATCCACTTCGAACCAGAGAACAGTTTCCTGCGCATTCGTTATCGCGTGGATGGCGTGTTGCGCCAAGTGCGCAGCTTGCACAAGAGCTTCTGGCCGGCGATGGTCGTGCGTATGAAGGTGATGAGTGGCATGAACATCGCGGAGACACGCGCACCGCAAGATGGTCGCATCTCGTTGCGACTGTCTGGCCGCCCTATCGACTTTCGTGTCGCTTCGCACCCGACTTCCTACGGCGAGAATCTGGTACTGCGTATCTTGGATCGCCAAAAAGGTATCGTGCCAGTCAATCAGATCGGCCTCGATGATGCAGCCTTATCCATCCTGCTCTCCATCATCTCCAAACCCGAAGGCATCGTACTGGTGACAGGTCCAACGGGTAGCGGTAAGACGACCACGCTGTATTCCGTGCTGAACCATGTGAACACCGAATCGGTGAACATCATGACTTTGGAAGACCCAGTGGAATACCCTATCCCGCTGATACGCCAAAGCTCGGTGAACGAAGCCGCCAAACTCGACTTCGCCAGTGGCATCCGCTCCTTGATGCGGCAAGACCCGGACATCATCCTCGTCGGTGAGATCCGCGACCACCCTACAGCCGAGATGGCGTTCCGTGCCGCGATGACTGGCCACCAAGTCTATTCGACGCTGCACACCAACTCTGCCGTCGGTGCCATCCCGCGCTTGCTCGACATCGGTATCCTGCCCGACATCTTGGCGGGTAACATCATCGGTATCGTTGCGCAACGTCTGATCCGTATCCTGTGTAAACACTGCAAATATCCATACCAACCAGATGCGATCGAACGCAAGTTGCTCGGCTTGATCCATAACGAAGAGGTGACTTTGTATCGCGCTGCGGGTTGCGAACATTGCCGCCACCAAGGCTACACGGGACGTCAAGCCATCATGGAGATCCTCAAGATGGATTCTGACATCGACGATCTAGTTGCGCGCCGCGCCAGCATCCGCGACATCAAACATGCCGCCTTGGAAGCTGGGTTCCGCCCACTGGCACAAGACGGCATCCGTCGCATATTGCAAGGCGCGACTTCTGTGGCTGAAGTATCACGCGTAGTCGATCTGACCGATCGCCGCTAACAGACGCTCATGGCACTCTATTCCTACAAGGCGATCGACGGCAACGGCAAGTCCGTCAAAGGCATGCAGGATGCAGCCAATTTGATCGACTTAGAGATGCGCCTGAAACGTGGCGGCATCGACCTCATCAGCGGCAAAGAAGAGGAAAGTAGCGCTTCTTTCGGTTCCAGCAAGATCAAACGTATCGACCTCATCACCTTCTTCTTCAACTTAGGTCAACTCAGTCGTGCGGGCGTACCTTTGTTGGAATGTTTGGGCGATTTGCGTGACACGATGGAAGAAGCAAAATTTCGCGAGATCATCGCCAGCATGGTGGAATCCATTGAGAACGGTAAGAAGCTCTCGCAGGCGATGGCAGAGAACCCCAACGCATTCGACAAGATCACCATCAACCTGACCAAAGCTGGAGAAGACAGCGGACGTTTGGTCGAGGTGTTCGAACATCTTACTGAATCGCTTAAATGGCAAGACGAGATGGCTTCGCAGACCAAGAACATGTTGATCTATCCGCTGTTCGTCGGCACCATCGTACTGGCCATCACTTTCTTCCTGATGATCTATCTGGTGCCGCAACTGGTGGGCTTCATCAAAGGCATGGGCGGGGAACTCCCTATCCAGACGCGCATGTTGCTTGCCACCTCCAATTTCTTCGTTAATTATTGGTATGTGGTCCTACTTGCGCCGCCCATGATTTTCGGTGCTTATAAGGCAGCTCTGATCTCCAACCCCAAATTGCAGTACCACGTCGACAATCTAAAGCTGAACATCTGGCCGACAGGCCCTATCTTGCGCAAAATCATTCTTGCACGCTTCGCCAATACCTTCGCCATGATGTACAGTTCGGGCATCACCATTCTGGACTGCATTGCCAACTCGCGTGACCTAGTGGATAACCAAGTCATCGCACAAAGCCTGCAGAACGTGATGAAAGAGATCGAATCCGGTAAGAATCTGACGCAGAGCTTCCAGCAGACAGGCATCTTTCCGCCGCTGGTGGTGCGCATGCTCAAGGTGGGCGAGGCGACTGGTCAACTCGACCAAGCCCTGCTCAATGTCAGTTACTTTTATGATCGTGATGTGAAAGATTCCATCAAGAAGGTACAAGTGATGATCGAACCCATGATGACCGTCATCCTCGGCGCCCTACTCGGCTGGGTGATGCTGTCTGTGCTATCGCCGATTTACGACATCATCGGCAAGGTGCAACTGTAATGTCACACA
>JBGSWB010000199.1:0-13641 GCA_041752675.1 Sideroxydans sp.
CCTTCAACGCCTTCAACGCCTTCCGATCCCTGCTCGGGATCGCTGGCGATGTCACTGCCCCGACCTACGCAGAGCTTTACTCCGTAAAATCACGAAACACTACATCTGGTAGGTGTCTGTGACAACCGGATAAGCACGGAACCAAGAATGACAAAGCGATACAAATAATCACTCCCCACAGTACTGCGTCATTGTTGATGGAATTCATCATTACACTCCTTGTTCAGATTCTAAGGACCTGCACGGGATTACCCCGTGCAGACTTTTACATCTTACTGAGCTGCTGAAGCTGCTGCCGCTGGAGCATCAGCCTGACCGCCGCCGAACTTGTACACATAGACAGCCAACTTCTTGATCTCAGCATCAGACAACTTCGCACCTTGGAAGGCAGGCATCACTGCCACACGAGTCTCTGGTGTGCCTGCATTGACACCGTTCTTGATAGTGTATTTGATGCCTTCAACCGAGCTATCAAAACGCCATACGCTGTCAGTCAGATTAGCTGAGCCCATCGCTTGCATGCCCTTACCATCTTCACCATGGCATGCGGTACAACCTTTTTCCGCGAACAATGGCGTGGAAGTTGGCTTACCTGAAGCAACAGCATTAGCCAATGTGTCGATTTCAGCCTCTGACAACATATCCTTGTGCGCCATCATCATGCCTTGGCGGCCACTAACGATCGTTGTATGGATGTCGTCAATCTTGCCGCCGTACAGCCAGTCATCGTCATTCAGGATCGGTGCGAACAGACCTTGTTTGTCATGTGTACCAACACCGTTCGTTCCGTGACATGCTGCACAGTTGTCACCGAACAGCACCTTGCCGGAGCGAGTGACATATTCTGTCAATTCGCTGTCTGCCAAGATAGCGGCTGGCGTCATGTCCTTAAGCTTGTCCTCATACTTGCCGCGCACTTCGTCCACGACGCTCTTGTCGGCTTCCATCTCGCTGATTGCAGTCCAGTTTCCTACGCCCTTAAAGAAGGTGTTGCCATTTGTTAGCGGGATAGACGGATACCATATCCAATAAATCACGACCCAAATAGCGCTGACTGTCAGACCCAGCATCCACCACTTAGGCGGCTGGTTGATATAGTCGCCCAAATCATCATCCCAAACGTGGCCAGTGGTTGGCACGTCACCTGCATTATGTTTATCACTCATCTTTTTTCTCCCGATTTGATAGGGTCTTCGTCATCCAGCGCCATTGAGGCCTGGGATTCGAATCGTTCCTTGTTGGACGGCCGGAATACCATGAAATAGGCCGCCGCCATACCGACCGCCGCCACCAGCAGGAAGAAGACTCCCAGCCAGTCGTTCGTGGTCATGGCTTGCGCATCCATACCAAGGTATTCCAACAGTTTAGTCACGGTAGTTCACACCTTCTTCGAACTTGACGTGATTGCCCATGCTTTGCAGGTAGGCGATCAGCGCATCCATGTCAGTCTTACCTTCCAACTCTGCCGACGCACCAGCAATAACTTCGTCGGTGTAGATAGTCTTAGGCACCGGGTTGAATGGCATGATTGTCAGCACCTTCATAGTTTGCACGGTCTCTGCCACATCGACAGATTTACCCTCCAACCAGAAGTAGTTTGGCATGACGGACTCTGGAACTACTTCGCGTGGATACTTCAGATGGCGTTTATGCCACTCATCTGAATACTTGCCACCGACGCGCGCCAAATCAGGCCCCGTACGCTTGGAACCCCATTGGTAGGTATGGTCATACATCGACTCTTCGGCGATGTTGTAGTGACCATAACGATCCTTCTCATCACGGAATGGACGAATCATCTGCGAGTGGCACAGGAAGCAACCTTCGCGGATGTAGACGTTACGACCAGCCAACTCCAAAGGCTTGTAAGGACGCACGCCATCTCCAGGAACCCAGTCGTTCAGCGTCTTGTGCGATGAAGTCTCAGGATTCCAGATGATCTTGTCCATCGGGATCACATTGCCATTTGCATCTTTGTGTTGCGTGTTGTTACAAGTGGGGTCGTTCTGGCACATCGCCGTGTTGGGCAGATAGAACAACGGAACGATTTCCACGATACCGCCAATCGCCACAGCGATCGCGGTCATAACAAACATCAGGAGCGTGCTACGTTCGATCTTGTCCTGAAATTTTGTCGAGTACAGTGTGTCGTGATCAGACATTTTTCACTCCTTATGCGTTAGCTTGAACAGCGTTAGCACTGCGCGCCACACTTGCTGTGCGCACAGTCATCACGATGTTGTAGAGAGCGATCCAGGTACCGATGTTGAAGATCAGCCCGCCGATAGCACGCATCGCGTAGTACGGATGCATTGCGGAAACCGATTCAACGAAGGTATAGGTCAGCGTGCCGTACTCGTCATAGTCGCGCCACATCAGCCCCTGCATGATGCCAGAGACCCACATCGCGACGACATAGATTACGGCACCGATAGTCGCCAACCAGAAGTGGACGTTAACCAGACCTTCAGAGTACATCTTCTCTACGCCCCACAGCTTTTTAACCATGTGGTACATCGCGCCGTAGGCAACCATCGCCATCCAGCCCAACGCGCCAGAGTGAACGTGACCAACCGTCCAGTCAGTGTAGTGAGATAGTGCGTTCACAGTCTTGATGGACATCACTGGGCCTTCGAAGGTGGACATCGCGTAGAACGCCAAAGCCACGACCAAGAAGCGCAAGATGTAGTCGGTACGCAATTTGTCCCATGCGCCTGACAAAGTCATCATACCGTTCATCGCACCACCCCAAGATGGGATGATCATCGCCAGAGAAACTGCGGCACCAAGGGAGCCAGTCCAGTCAGGCAATGCTGTGTATTGCAAGTGGTGCGCGCCCAACCAAACGTAACCGAAAGACAGTGCCCAGAAGTGCAACACGGACAAACGATACGAGAACACTGGCTTGCCAGCTTGCTTAGGAACGAAGTAGTACATGATGGCCAAGAAACCGCCAGTCAAGTAGAAACCCACCGCATTGTGACCCCACCACCATTGGATCATAGCGTCTTGTACGCCAGAGTAGATGGAGAAGGAGTTAGTCATGCTGACAGGGATCGCCATGCTGTTCACAACGTGCAGATACGTGATCATCACGATCATGCCCATAGTGAACCAGTTAGACACATAGATATGCGAAGTCTTGCGGATGCCGATGGTCATGATGTAGTTGAAACCGTACATCAACCAAACGACCGCGATTGCGATATCGATAGGCCATTCCAATTCAGCGTATTCCTTACCGGAGGTCCAGCCCAGAGGCAGAGTGACCACAGCGGAAACGATGATCAGATTCCAACCAATGAACGTCGCCCATGCCAGCTTGTTGCTCCACAGAGCAGTCGAGCCAGTACGTTGAACGATGTAAAAACCTGTTGCCATCAGCGCGCAACCACCGAACGCAAAAATCACCGCGTTGGTATGCAATGGGCGCAAACGACCGAATGTGATCCATTCAAGGTCAAAGTTTAAGAACGGCCACGCCAATTCGGATGCCACATACACACCGACCAATGTGCCCACAACTGCATAGATGGCGGCGGCGATGGTAAACCAACGCACTACCTCCATATCGTACTTTACTGGTGTCGCTTGAGTAGCTGCCACAGTAATCTCCTCCCCAGAGCAAGTTAAAATACCAATGCGCCTTGCAATCAAACCACAAATGCAGGGCGCACCCTTTTACTACATATTTCTTAAAGCGCGGCAAATTGTCGCAGTGAGGCGGCGACAAGTAAAGCCAAAACTAGTTCCGCACCTCACATACCCCACTAAAACCCTCGGGATGGCATGACGAAACTTGGTCGAATACTAGGGAATATCCCTACTGCACGATTTGATATAAATCAAAAAGTGTCATGACTCAGTTTTGTTGGGTAAATACACAGGATGGAGCGGGTGAAGGGGATCGAACCCTCGTATGCAGCTTGGGAAGCTGCCGTTCTACCATTGAACTACACCCGCATATAGTAGAATGCGGCGCGGATTCTAACACGAGCGATTTGAGCAAAGTGATCACCCTCATCATCAATGGCGTATCGCGCCAACTTCCCTTGAACACAACTGTCGCAGCACTCATCGAGGAGATGGGCTTTGTTGGCAAGCGTATCGCCATTGAAAGAAATGGCGATATCGTGCCGCGTAGCACATTCCCTACCCAGACGCTGATCGACGGTGACAAACTAGAAATCGTCGTCGCAGTAGGCGGCGGCTAGTACACCAAACAGGTACACAATCATGAACGACAAACTCATCATCGCAGGCAAGAGCTATTCGTCCCGACTATTGGTCGGCACTGGCAAATATAAAGACTTCACCGAGACGCGCGCCGCATTGGATGCTAGCGGCACCGAGATCGTCACCGTGGCGATTCGTCGCACCAATCTTGGTCAAAACGCGAACGAGCCCAATCTGCTCGATGCCGTACCACCATCGAAGTTCACCTACCTACCCAACACCGCAGGGTGCTACACAGCAGAAGACGCTGTGCGCACATTACGCTTGGCGCGCGAACTACTAGACGGACATAGCTTGGTCAAACTCGAAGTGCTAGGCGACCCGCAATCGCTGTACCCCAATGTGATCGAGACTATCGCTGCCGCAAAGACTTTGGTGGCCGAAGGCTTCCAAGTGATGGTGTACACCTCGGACGACCCCATCATCGCCAAACAACTGGAGGACATCGGCTGTGTCGCCATCATGCCTCTGGCCTCGCTCATCGGTTCCGGCATGGGCATCCTCAATCCATGGAATCTGCAACTCATCATGAATAGAGTGAGCGTACCTGTGATCGTCGATGCAGGCGTAGGCACCGCATCTGATGCCGCGATCGCGATGGAACTGGGTTGTGCAGGCGTGCTCATGAACACCGCTATCGCAGGTGCGCAGAACCCTGTGCTGATGGCGAGTGCAATGAAGAAGGGGGTAGAAGCAGGACGCGAAGCTTATTTGGCAGGTCGTATGCCTAAGAAGTTGTACAGCGCCAGCCCGAGCTCGCCAACGACTGGCATCATCTCTTCAGCACGTACATAAAATGGACGAGGCAGAAGACCTGAGCAAGCGTCATATACGTAGCTTCGTGCTGCGCCAAGGTCGCGTATCCGTCGCACAGCAACGCGCGATCGACACCTTATTGCCACGCTATGGCATTCCGTATTCGGCGCATCCACTCGACCTCGATGTGTCTTTCCGCCGCAGCGCCCCCAAGGTCCTAGAGATCGGATTCGGTATGGGCGATAGCACTGCAACCATCGCACAGGCGAATCCCGACACCGATTATCTTGCGCTGGAGGTTCATACACCTGGTGTTGGCAACCTGCTCAAATTGATCGAGCAAGAGAACTTGGAGAACATCCGCATCATGCAACATGATGCAGTCGAGGTGTTGCGCGACATGATCGCCGATGCCAGCTTGGACGGCGCACACATCTTCTTCCCCGACCCATGGCACAAGGCGCGTCACAACAAGCGACGTCTCATCCAGTCGCCATTCATCGCGCAACTCGTACGCAAGATAAAAATCGGCGGCTACATCCACGTCGCCACCGACTGGCAGGATTACGCCGAGCAAGTGCTTAGAGTTTTTGAGGCCGAGGTCTTACTGAAGAACACAGCGACTGATTACGCCCCGCGTCCCAGCTACCGCCCGCTCACCAAGTTCGAGAAGCGCGGCCTCAACCTAGGGCACGGCGTTTGGGACTTAGTCTTCCGCCGTAAGGAATAATTCCAACAAGTCGTTCAAGAATCGTTGCCCCAATGGGGTCGGCGCGATACGTTGATGGTCACGTGACAGCAATCCTCGCCGTTCAGCTTCCTGCAACTCGTTTTGGATAGATAGCAGCGACAAGCTTGTTCGCTCACCAAACAAGCTACTGTCAAATCCCGCATTCAAGCGTAGCGCGTTCATCATGAACTCGAACGGAAGCGCATCGACACCGACCTCATTCTCAGATTGGATAGCCGCACCTGCCGCCACCTGTTGCATATAAGCCTGCGGTTGTTTGTAGCGGGCTTGGCGTAACACTTTGTCGGGAAAGCTTAACTTGCTATGCGCCCCTGCACCGATCCCTAGATAATCACCGAACTGCCAATAATTGAGATTGTGTTTGGCGCGTCGCTTGGGTTGCGCAAAAGCCGAAGTCTCATAGTGTTCATAACCATGAGCTGCCAATAAGGTTTCGATACTTTGCTGCATCTCCGCACTCGCATCATCATCGGGCAACACAGGTGGGGTGTAGTGGAACTGCGTATTCGGCTCCAAGGTCAGGTGGTAGCATGAAAGATGTTGCGGCTTGTATTGCAATGCAGTCTGCACATCCAATATGGCTTCAACCAATGTCTGTGTAGGCAACGCGTACATCAGATCGAGATTGATGTTATCGAAATGCTGCTGTGCGATCTGGATCGCACGACGGGCTTCGTCTGCCGAGTGGATGCGCCCCAAAGCCTGTAGATGTTTGTTGTTGAAACTCTGGATACCCATCGATAGGCGATTCACACCAGCGTCACGAAAGGCGGCGAACTTATCCGCCTCCACCGTACCTGGATTTGCTTCCAACGTGATCTCAGCATTCATATCTAATGGCAACAACATGCGCACGTTGCGCAAGATCTCGCCGACCGCTTCGCCGCTCAACAAGCTGGGAGTCCCACCGCCAAAGAACACTGTATAGACCTTGCGCCCCCATATCTGAGGTAACGCCATCTCTAAGTCGCGCACCAATGCCGCTACATATTCTTTTTCCGGGAATGTGCCGCCCTTCGACAGGCTCAGGACAGGCTTAGCCTCATGCGAGTTGAAGTCGCAGTAAGGACATTTGCGCACGCACCAAGGGATGTGGATATATAAGGACAGCGGAGGTAAGGCTTGGAAAGCTACGCCGCCAGAGCGTAGTCCGACTGCTTGCAGCGGTTGCATTGTCATTCGATGCCGCGAGCCTTCAACTTCTCCAACAATACTTTCATCGCCTTACCGCGATGGCTGATGGCGTGTTTCTCGTCGTGCGTCAGCTCCGCACTCATCTTGTCTAGCTCAGGCAACCAGAAATACGGGTCATAACCAAAACCGCCAGCACCACGCGCTTCGCGTGCGATCTCACCATGCCATTCGCCTTCCGCGATGAGAGGTTGCGCATCACCCGCCCAGTTCACCAATACCAACACACAGTAGTAGTGTGCACGGCGATCATCATGCGTCTTCATCGCTTCTAGCAATGCTTGGTTGTTGCGTTCGTCCGAACGTGGAAGACCAGAAAAGCGGGCAGAGATCACACCGGGCATGCCTTTGAGCGCATCCACACAGATGCCAGAATCATCTGCTAGGGCAGGAAGTCCACTCTCACGGCTCGCGTGGCGCGCCTTCTCCAAGGCGTTCTCCACGAAGGTGATATGTGGCTCTTCGGCCTCAGAGATACCCAATTGCGACTGCGTCACCACCTCGATACCGAGCGGCGCGAGCATCTGCTGGAACTCGCGCAACTTGCCCGCATTGTTGGAAGCGATGACCAGCTTTTTCATTTCTTCAGCGCCTCACGTTGCAAAGCGATTAATTCGGTGATGCCCTTGTGCGCCAGACCTAGCAACACATCCATCTCAGCACGTGAGAAGGCATGACCTTCTGCCGTACCCTGAACTTCGACGAAGTTTCCGTTACCCAACATCACCACGTTCATATCGGTGTCGCAGGCGGAATCTTCGACGTAATCCAGATCGAGCACGGGAGTACCTTCATAGATGCCGACAGAGATGGCGGCGATTGAGTCTTTGAGTGGATTCTCTTTGACTAACCCCTTTTGCATCAAGCTCGTCACCGCATCGTGCAGAGCAACGAATGCACCCGTGATGCTGGCTGTGCGCGTCCCGCCATCGGCTTGGATGACATCGCAATCCAAGGTGATGGTGCGCTCCCCCAATTTACCCAGATCGACCACGGCACGCAGGCTACGACCGATCAAACGTTGTATCTCTTGTGTGCGCCCAGACTGCTTTCCCTTGGCAGCTTCACGCCCCATGCGCTCACCCGTGGAGCGCGGCAACATGCCGTATTCCGCTGTCACCCAACCTTCGCCACTACCTTTTTTGTGGGGAGGCACGCGCTCTTCCACGCTGGCAGTGCAGAT
This sequence comes from Sideroxydans sp., assembly GCA_041752675.1. Classification (GTDB taxonomy): domain Bacteria; phylum Pseudomonadota; class Gammaproteobacteria; order Burkholderiales; family Gallionellaceae; genus Sideroxyarcus. The sequence goes on from JBGSWB010000199.1 coordinate 8,118, forward strand.
GACCTTGGTGTCGCCGCACTCGATGAGTACTGAGCCTTCGGCATGTTTTGTGTAGTTACGTGTGATACGTATCACACGAAGTTGATCGGGCTGACGCTGACTAGGACGCATGGTGGAACCTCTTAAATGTAAGGAGAAACTGGAAAACTTAGATAGGAGTCTGACGCTCGTCTAGGATGATACAGACCGGTGACTCAGTGCCATGTTCTTGCTCGGTATCGCCCAAGCGAGCGACCACGGCTGTGGTGTTATCAGCACGCGTGCCTTCACGGAACACGGCCACTTCCACCAATTCGACCAACAAGTTGCCGATCGGCTGAGCAGAAACAAGCTTCACCAACTCTTCTCGCAGCAGCGGACTCCAGAAGCCATCGCTGCACAACAGAAGAGCGTCTCCGCTCATAGCATCGACACAAGGCGACACTTCGACATAGAACATGTCTTCCACGCCACCCAAGCAGTTGGTGATCTTGTTGCGATCAGGATGGGTCTTCATCTCGTCTTCTGTGATGATTCCCCAATCCGCCCATTGCTGCACGACGGAGTGGTCTTTAGTCACGTTAGCAACGGCGTCACCGCGCAATAGATAGAAGCGCGAATCGCCCGCATGCGCGAACCATACTTTGCCATCCTGCACCAATGCCACTACACATGTTGTGCCCGGATTGCCGCCCAGTTGGTTCTCACGCGCATAATCGATGATCGCGTCGTGACCGGCGCGCATGGTGGCGCGCAAGAATACCTCAGGCTCTTTTGCGCGCCCCTGTTCTAACCGGCTAAAAGCGCGCATGAAGGTATAGACCGCGATCTGCGCAGCGATCTCGCCATGCAGGTGTCCACCCATGCCATCGGCCAGCACCAACAACAGAGCATCATTGGTATAGGCGTAGCCCACCCTGTCCTGGTTGTATTTGCGACCGCCGATGTGATTAGCCTGATGGACAGCGAACTTCATTGTTTTCCTGATTATTTAGTCGTCAGCAACGCCGTGTTCAACGGTGACGGTGTGCAATCGTAATATAATGCGCGCCATTCAGCCCGTGTTTTTTCCATCCCTCTGGAGTCTCGATGATCTACAGCATGACCGGCTTTGCCGTCGCATCCGCCGAACTTGATAGCGGCTCACTCACGCTAGAGCTACGCGCCGTCAACCATCGATACCTTGATCTGCAGCTACGTATGCCCGATGAGTTGCGCTCACAAGAATCAGCTTTACGCGAAGCGATCGCGGGTCAATTGACCCGAGGTAAGGTGGAATGTCGTATCGGCTATGCGCCACGCGCTTCCACTCAGAATCCAGCCCACTTGAACCAAGACATGATCCATCAGTTGGCGGCATGGAGCACCAAAGTGCGTGAAGTGATGCCCGATGCGCGACTTTTATCCGTTGCCGATGTCCTGCGCTGGAACGGGGTATTAGAAAGCCCAGCACTGTCTACCGACACGATGCAGGCGACATTGCAGAGCCTGATGAAGCAGGTACTGCACGATTTTGCCGCCGCCCGCCAACGCGAGGGAGAGAAGCTAAAGAGTTTCCTGCTTGAACGCGTCGCTCAGATCGAGGCATTACGTATCAGCGTGGCACCGCGCATCCCCAATGCGATCGTGGCTTACGAAACCAAACTGCGTGCGAAGTTGCTAGAAGCTTTAGGCAGCGAGGATGACGAGCGCGTGCGTCAAGAGATCACACTGTATGCCAGCAAGGTCGATGTGGACGAAGAGTTGTCACGCTTGCTGACCCATCTGGATGAGGTGAAGCGCGTATTGAGCAAAGGCGGCGCTGTCGGCAAACGCTTGGACTTTTTGATGCAAGAACTGCACCGCGAAGCGAACACCTTGGGTTCAAAGTCCGTGGATGCTGAAGTCTCACGCTGTGCGATGGAGATCAAGATCCTCATCGAGCAGATGCGCGAACAAGTACAAAACATCGAATAAGAGAGGAATCCATTATGTCCGGCAGTCTTTTCGTCATCAGCGCGCCGTCTGGCGCAGGCAAGACCAGTTTGGTGCACGCCCTGCTCAACATCAACCCGCAGATCGACTTGTCGGTTTCCTATACGACACGACAACCACGCGCGGGCGAAGTCGACGGCAAGGACTACCATTTCGTCACTCGCGAAGATTTCCTCGGCATGGCACAACGTGGTGAGTTCCTCGAGAGCGCCGAGGTGTACGGCAACCTCTACGGCACATCGCAGAGCTGGATCACGCAGGAGAACGCGAAAGACAGGGACATCCTGCTGGAGATCGATTGGCAGGGTGCCGCACAAGTGCGCAAACTATTCCCGCTGTGCGTCAGCATCTTCATCCTCCCTCCTTCGATAGAGGCTCTTGAACAACGTTTGAAGGGGCGCGGCAAAGATGATGCCGCAGTCATCGAGAAGCGTTTGTCCGCTGCGCGCGAGGATGTATCTCATGTCGCTGAATTCGATTATGTTATTATCAACGACAACCTGAACGAGGCCTTACGCGAGCTCAATTCTGTCGTGCTTGCCGCCCGTTTGCGAGGGTCTAGCCAACTGGCAAGACATCAGCAGCTCATCAACCAATTACAGACATCGGAGAAATAAACCATGGCACGTATCACTGTCGAAGATTGCATGCAATACATCCCTAACCGTTTCGAACTGACACTTGCGGCCGCTTATCGCGCACGTCAATTGGCGAATGGCGCTAACCATTTGGTCGAAAGCGGCAAAGACAAACCCACCGTCGTCGCGCTGCGTGAGATCAGCGAAGGCAAGGTTGGCATCGAGATCCTGAATCGCGGTATGGCCTAATGCCATTGCCGCCGAACACTTCGGCGGCACTTTCCCTACATGTCGCAAGCCGATGCTGACGCACTCCTGCAAGAGGTTTCCACCTACCTGAAGTCCGAGGACGTGGCGCTGATTCAATCTGCGCTTGATTTCAGCCATACCGCTCATGAAGGCCAATTGCGCGAATCGGGCGCCCCCTACGTAACACACCCCATCGCGGTCGCCCGTATCCTCACCCCGTTGCACCTAGATGTACATGCCATCACAGCAGCGTTGTTACACGACGTGGCAGAAGATACCGACATCACCATCGAACAGATATCGACTCGTTTCGGCAAGCAAGTGGCTGACTTGGTCGATGGTTTGAGCAAGATCGACAAGCTACAGTTCGAGACCAAAGAAGATGCGCAAGCGGAGAACTTTCGCAAGATGTTGATGGCGATGGCGCGCGATGTCCGCGTCATCCTCATCAAACTTGCTGACCGCTTACATAACATGCGCACACTAGGCTCGGTGTCCAAAGGAAAGAGCGAGCGCATCGCGCACGAGACGATGGACATCTATGCGCCTATCGCCAATCGGCTCGGTCTGAACAACGTCTATCAAGAACTGGAAGACCTCAGCTTCAAGTATCTGCACCCTAACCGCTATTCAGTGCTTTCAAAAGCGCTCAAGGTCGCACGTGGTAATCGGCGCGAGGTGGTCAGCAAGATATTAGAATCCATCGGACAACGCTTGACCGAGAATCATCTGAAGGCCGAAGTCAAAGGTCGCGAGAAGCATCTGTACGGCATCTACGAAAAGATGCAGTCGAAGTCACTGGCGTTCGCACAGGTTCTGGATATCTACGGTTTCCGCATCTTGGTCGATGACGTACCCTCATGTTATCTAGCGCTGGGTGTTTTGCATGGTCTATATAAACCATTCCCCGGCAAGTTCAAAGATTACATCGCCATTCCAAAAGCCAATGGATATCAGTCCTTACACACGGCCCTGTTCGGACCTTTTGGCACACCGATAGAGGTGCAGATACGTACGCATGAGATGAATAAGTTGGCCGAAAGTGGTGTCGCATCTCACTGGCTGTACAAGACATCCGAGACTCAGATCAACGAGTTGCACCAGAAGACCCACCAATGGTTGCAAAGTCTGCTGGAAAGCCTTGCGCAGAGTGGCGATTCTGTCGAGTTCCTTGAACATCTCAAGGTCGACTTATTCCCCGATGAGGTATATGTGTTCTCGCCCAAAGGCAAGATATTCGCCATGCCTCGCGGCGCGACCACGGTGGATTTTGCCTATGCGGTGCACACCGATATCGGCAATCGCTGCGTGGCAACTAAAGTGAATTCCGAACTCGTGCCGTTACGCACCGAGTTGCGTAACGGAGATCGCGTAGAGATCATCACCGCGCCGCACGCGCACCCGAATCCTGCATGGTTGGGCTATGTCGTCACCAGTAAGGCACGTAGTGAGATCCGCCATTCATTGAAATCCATGCATCTTGATGAATCATCCAAATTGGGTGAGCGACTGCTTGGTCAAGCGCTCTCATCACTCAGCATCAAACTCCAAGATATCCAAGATATATGCTGGGATCGAGTATTAAAAGAAACCGGAAGTAAATCACGACAAGACCTGCTCACCGATATCGGCCTGGGTCGTCGCCTGAACATGGTCATCGCTAAGCAACTCGCCAAGATGAGTGACGGCGAGAGCTCCAGATCCGAAACGAATTCGGGCGGTGTCATCACCTTGCTTGGCAATGAGGGTATGGCGATCCAATACGCGAAATGTTGCCGCCCCATCCCAGGTGACCCCATCATCGGTGTCATCAAGAGCGGCCAAGGACTCATCGTCCACACACATGATTGTCCTACGCTGCGTAAAGGTCGAAGTGGCGATGAATGGCTAGATGTGGTGTGGGATAAGAACATCACTCGTCCATTCGATGTCAGCCTCAAACTCATCGTGGCTAATCGTCGGGGAGTACTAGCCAAGGTGGCAGCAACTATCGCCGAGGCGGAATCGAACATCGAGAACGTCAACTTCAGCAATGAAGGAGAGTACACCGCCACCTACTTCACATTGCAAGTGAACAATCGCTTGCATCTCGCCACCATCATGCGCAACCTGCGCAAGATCCAGGAAGTGATTCGCATCATCCGTGTGAAGAATACTGGCTGATTTTGTTCTTTATACCCTTCAATCAATAGGAGGTGACATGAAAGACACTCTTAAACCTGGTATCAGATACGAGCATAGATTTCTTGTGCCCGCATCCAAGACCGTACCTGCTTTATACCCTGAGGCTGAGGAGTTCCTAGCCATGCCAGAGGTATTCGCAACTGGTTTCATGGTGGGCTTCTTGGAATGGGCGTGTATCAAGTGCATCAATCCCCATATCGATTGGCCTAAAGAGCAGACCGTGGGAACGCATGTGGATGTGAGCCACCAAGCTGCGACTCCTCCAGGTTTAGAAGTCACTGCGACGGTGGAATTGATCGAAGTCGACGGCAAGAGATTGGTATTTAGCGTCGAAGCGCACGACGGCGTTGATGTCATATCCAAAGGTAGGCATGAACGCTTCGTCATTAATAAAGAGAGATTCGATGCGAAACTGGAAGCGCGGGTTCAAATATGAAGTGCAACGCCTGACTTGAAGAATACCTGACTGGGTGTCTGGTATCCAAGTCTCTTTCTGGGTCTGCTGTTTAATCTCTTCATCGCCATATCTATCTCCTGTTGTGTGATTGTAGTGAAGTCCC
>JBGSWB010000200.1:0-2279 GCA_041752675.1 Sideroxydans sp.
TCGAGCGTCAGAAAAAAGACTTCATCCGTTTGGGCGTGTTGGGCGATTGGGACAACCCTTACCTCACCATGGATTTCAAGACTGAGGCCGACATCATCCGCGCCTTGGGCAAGATCCACGAGCGCGGCTTCTTGTATCAAGGTCGCAAGCCGGTGAACTGGTGTCTGGATTGCCAATCCGCATTGGCCGAGGCCGAGGTGGAGTACGAAGACAAAGTGTCGTCAGCCATCGACGTGGGCTTTGAAGTGAAAGACATCGAAGCCGTGGGCAAGGCTTTCGGTGTATCGCTGCCTGCCAGCGCAAAAGTATTTGCCGTCATTTGGACGACGACTCCTTGGACCTTGCCCGCCAACCAAGCGGTGAGTGTGCATCCTGCCTTTGAATACGATCTGGTGCGCACCGAAAAAGGCTATCTCATACTGACGGCTGACTTGGTCGAGGCGAGCTTGAAGCGTTACCAACTAGGCGGCAGCAACGACAGAGGCGACGGTATCGCCGCCACTTGCTACGGCAGCGCTTTGGAAGGCATGCCTTTGCAGCATCCTTTCCAAGACCGCATCGTTCCCATCATCTGCGGTGAACACGTCACGCTAGAGGCAGGTACGGGATTGGTTCATACCGCACCAGCACACGGCGTGGACGACTATGTGGTCGGACAGAAATACAGCCTGCCCAATGACAATCCGGTGGGCGATGACGGCAAGTTCATCTCAACCACACCTGCGATTGGTGAAGTGCCCTTGGCGGGCGTGTTCGTGTGGAAGGCGAACGACATCGTGCTGCAAGCGATGCAAGCCAGTGGTCATCTGTTGCATCAAGAGAAGCTCAAACATAGTTACCCACATTGCTGGCGCCACAAGACACCCATCATCTTCCGGTCCACACCTCAGTGGTTCATCGGCATGGAGCAGGGCGACAAGAAGTCCTTACGCTCGTTGGCGAACAAGGCGGTCGATGAGACTGCGTTCTTCCCATCATGGGGGCGCGCGCGTCTGGAAGCGATGATCAAGAACCGTCCCGATTGGTGCGTGTCGCGTCAGCGTAACTGGGGTGTTCCGATGACCTTCTTCGTGCACAAAGAGACGATGCAACTACATCCGCGCACGTCGGAACTGTTGGAGCAGGTCGCCAAGCTGGTGGAGAAGTCCGGCATCGAAGCATGGTTCAGTTTGAACAGTGTCGATCTGTTGGGTGAAGATGCGGCGCATTACCGCAAGCTCTCCGACACACTCGACGTGTGGTTCGATTCTGGTGCGACGCACTATGCTGTGCTGGCGAAACGTGAAGGCTTACGTTCTCCGGCTGACTTGTATCTGGAAGGTTCCGATCAACATCGTGGCTGGTTCCAATCATCCTTGCTGACGGGTTGCGCCATTAATGATCGCGCACCGTACGATGCTTTGCTCACTCACGGTTTCGTGGTGGATGGTCACGGACACAAGATGTCCAAATCTAAGGGCAATGTGGTTGCACCGCAAAAGATCTTTGACACCATGGGCGCGGACATCCTGCGTTTGTGGACAGCATCGACAGATTATTCTGGCGAATTGACCATCTCCGACGAGATCCTAAAGCGCGTAGTGGAAAGCTATCGCCGTATCCGCAATACCTTGCGCTTCTTGTTGGCGAACGTGAGCGACTTCGATACCAAGCGTGATGCGTTGCCAGTAGCTGAATGGTTGGAGATCGACCGGTATGCATTGTCGCTTTCACAGAAGTTGCAAGACGAGATGTGTGCTGACTACGAACGCTATGAGTTCCACTTCGCCGTGCAGAAGTTACTGGCGTTCTGCTCGGAAGATATGGGGAGCTTCTACCTAGATATCTTGAAAGACCGTCTTTACACCGCTGGCGAGAATTCAAAACCACGTCGTTCCGCACAGAACGCGCTGTATCACATCACCCAATCCCTCTCGCGTCTGATCGCGCCGATCTTGAGTTTCACCGGTGAAGAAGTGTGGGCGACATTGACGGGCAAGGATGATGTGAGTGTGTTCGAGCAGCTTTGGTATGAGTTGCCAGCCTCTGGGTTGAACGGTGAGGCTGTGAGTGCATGGGCTGATATCCGTGCCGTGCGCGAGTTGGTCAACAAGAAATTGGAAGAGCAACGTGGTGCGGGTGCCATCGGGTCTGCGCTGCAAGCCGAAGTTGATGTATACGCACCGAAGGCGACCTTCGAGCTGCTGTCGCGTTTGGGTGACGACTTGCGTCTGGTACTCATCACCTCACGTGCGAACGTGCATCTGCGTGAGGGCGAGTTGGAGATCAAAGTCACTCCA
>JBGSWB010000201.1:0-2860 GCA_041752675.1 Sideroxydans sp.
GATACCGACACCAGTGCGGGCGATGTTAGAAAAGGTTCGCCACCAAAGTTGAAGTCAGAATGTGTGGTGAGCACAACAGGATTACATCACTCGCCCCACTTCTTTATGAGCACCTGCTCGACCCCCAGATGATCAAGTATCCGCGCCACCACAAAGTCTACGATGTCTTGAATGCTCTGCGGATGGTGATAGAAGCCGGGATTCGGCGGCATGATGACGGCGCCCGCATGCGAGAGTTTGAGCATGTTCTCTAGATGGATAGCAGAGAAGGGCATCTCGCGTGGGGCGAGTATCAGTGTGCGTTTTTCCTTGAGCATCACGTCTGCGGCGCGGCAGATGAGGTCGTCGCTGATGCCACCTGCGATCTTGCCTAGCGTGCCCATGGTGCAGGGGCACACCACCATCGCGTCACCTGGGTTGGAGCCGGAGGCCATCGGCGCATACCAATCTTGGATGCCGAATACTTTCAGCTCTCCGCTGAACTTTCCGAAACGCTCAATGAACATCTGCTCCGCATCATGTGGACGGGTAGGCAGCGTGAATTCCAGCTCTTGCTTGGCGACGATCTGCGCAGCTTGGGTGTATACCAGATGTACGCGCTGACCACTTTGCAGGAGTTTCTCTAAAAGTCGCATGCCGTAAGGGAGGCCAGAAGCGCCAGTGAGCGCTAACGTTATCGTTTTCATGCTTGTCGTTCCGTGTCGGGATTTCCGTCATTATCCATGAATCGCGCCGCGATCAATCCATTCACGGTGCCGAACACCAAGGCCGCCGTTGCGAAAATGGGGATGAGATAGGCGATGCCGCTGTGCGGGATGAGCCATAGATAGACCACCATCATCTGCCCAGCGATATGGGCAAAGGCGGCGAGGATGCTGTGTGTAACCGCCCCGAACCAGCGTTGAGGCAAGTGCATGCTTATGGCTAATGCTACGAGACTACAAACCGCACCACTCAAGCTCAAGAAGAATCCGGGTGCTAAGAAGTTGCCGAACAGCAGACTGCCTGCGACCACCCGCAGTAGCGACACCCATACTGCAGTTCGCCAGCCATATCGCGCCAATACGATGAGCGTGATGATGTTGGCGAGTCCTGGTTTCACACCGGGGAGCGGCGAGGGGATGGCCCCCTCCAACACGGTGAGGCCGAGTGCCACCGCCGCCATCTTGGCGATGTGATGGTCATCCGATGTGGTGGCTAACTTAATAGTTGAGGCTGTCATATTTCTTGGCACTACCCGTCAGTTCGACACTCACCTCATTGGGTAAACAAATAGCGATCTCTCCTGCCTGCTGTAGCTAACCTTGGCGCACGCAATATTGTCGTGGGCTGGGGTCGCTACTGATACGTGCTTTGCGTTTCTCGATGGTGATGACGCTGATGCCCAGTGGGCCTGGCACTTCGATCTGTAAGTCACGGGATAGCGGCACTTCTTTGAAAATCTTGCCGCCGCTACGGATGATGGCGCGGTCAGCAAGCTCGCCGTTCCAAAGTCTGAGAGTGAATAGGATGATGCAGGTACAGCCGAGCAGGAATGTCAGCCAATCACCTGCTTTGATCGAGGAGCGGAACGATTCATACGAGTTCACGATGGCGCACCAACACCTGCTGTTGTGAAGCGAAATGGCGTGAGAGACGTTCTGCGAGATAGACCGAGCGATGTTGTCCGCCAGTACAACCGATAGCGATCGTCAGGTAACTTCGGTTATCGGCGATGTAGCTGGGCAACCAATTCTCTACGAAGCTACGCACGTCATCGAACATCTTTTGTGCAAGTGGGGTCTCTTCTAAGAAGTGTGCCACGGGCGCATCGCGTCCCGTGAGTGGGCGCAGTTCAGGGTCGTAATGGGGATTAGGCAGGCAACGCACATCGAACACCAAGTCGGCATCCAGCGGGATGCCATGTTTGAAGCCAAATGATTGGAACAGCAGCGTAAGGCGTGCGCGGTCGAGACGGATGAAATCTTTCACCCATGCACGCAAGGCATTCGCGCCGAGTTCGGTGGTGTCGATGTGATGAGCCAGTTCGGAGATATCGGCAAGCAGTTCACGCTCATGCGCGACGCACTCAGGCAGCGTGCGCACACCATCGTTCAGAGGGTGGGAGCGACGGGTCTCGGAGAAACGCTTCACCAATGTGTCCGTCTGTGCATCGAGGAATAGCACATGCACGTCTAAGCCGAAACGCTTCATCCCGGCGATGTGGGTAGGCAGTTGTTCGACGCTGGTGCCGCTGCGCACATCGATACTTACTGCCATGCGGGTGTAGCCCGCATTCTGTAGATTGTCGATGAGGTCAGTCAGTAGTTCGACGGGGAGGTTGTCCACGCAATAAAAACCAGCATCTTCCAGCGTCTTCAACGCCACGCTCTTGCCAGAACCAGATAGACCGCTGATGAGAAAAAGTTGCATAGTCGATGCTCAGATGCCGCTACCGTAGATCTGCTGCTCTTGGCGTGTGATGAATTCTTGCATGGTGTCGATGCCACGTTGCTGCAACACGAAGTTGCGCGCGGCGGCCTCCACCAACACAGCGAGGTTGCGTCCTGCCATCACGGGGATCTCCACCTTGCTGATGTTCACCCCCATGATCTCTTCGCGTCCCGCTTGTGGCAGACGCTCCAGCTTGGAAAGGTCGTCATGTAGTGGGCGATAGAGATGCACGATGAGCTTGAGGCTCTTTTTGCGACGCACTGCCGTCTCGCCGAACATGGTGCGGATATTGAGTATGCCTAGACCACGCACCTCCAAGAAGTCGCGCAACAACTCTGGGCAGCGGCCTTCAAGCGCTTCAGGTGAGATGCGATACAACTCGACGATGTCGTCCGCCACCAAGCCGTTACCGCGCGTGATGAGCTCT
>JBGSWB010000202.1:0-3825 GCA_041752675.1 Sideroxydans sp.
AAACCCCTCCAGATAGCACCAGAATGAGGGAATACGGCGACAGAAAAACCAAAATCAAATCGCGCTGGTGAAAAAATTTGCGTGAAATTTAATCGCGGGGGAACGCTGATGAAAATTTTGAATTATTCTGCGTTTCCTTAGTGGATTGGCTAGTAGTTTCATCAGAACTTTGAATTTTTATAAGCGCCCTAAACATAACTCCGATTGACTATCGCGCACCACTTTGCCACACTGGGCCCATGTCTCGCCTAACTAGAAAATTCGTTGCTGTACTGATGCTGCTGTGGCTGCCGATATTCACCGGCAGCGCGCTCGCCGCGTCGGTGTCCATGCAGCTGCAACGCGGCACCTGCCACGAAGTAGCGGCACCAATGGTCATGTCGCACGATGATATGGGCGACCATCATCAGCATCACAGCGAAGCGCCCACCGTGACCGACCAGCAAGACACCTCATGCAATGAGTGTGGCCTCTGCCATCTGGCCGGCACTGGCTATCTGATCGCCCCCAACGGTGAAACAGCACCCACGCAAGCGACTTCTCTGGAGAGCACGCCTTTCTTGGTCGTATTCAGCTCCTTCACTTCCGCTCCACTCGACCCTCCCCCTCTCGCCCGCGTCTAACGCAGGACGAGTCCGTCTGTCGTTTCAATAAAGATCCTCGTCCTGCTTCGTTCGGCAGTCGATATCGGCTGTCTGTTTGCATCGCGAAGCAACTGGATGTGGATCATGAAAAACTATTTAAGACTGATGACCTTGGTGTGTGGTGTGTGGCTATCCAGCAGTCATGCAGCAGAGGTGTTGCCTTTGCAAAGCAGCACTGCCCTAAGCCAACAAACCGAGAAGACGGGCGGCACGACCACGCTCGGTAGTGACGTTGAAGGCTTGCTCCGCTACGCGCGCGAACATAACCCCAGCCTCGCCGCAGCTCGCTTTGATGTCGAAGCTGCCTCCCGACGCACAGAACCTTCTGCCGCCTTAGCCGACCCCGTCTTGCGGATCGAGCCGATGGATGTCACCCGAGGCGGTGGCACACGTTATCTGTTGATGCAGAGCGTGCCGTGGTCAGGTAAGCGCGGGCTGCAACGCGAGGTGTCCGAGGCCAAGATGGCACAAGCCGATGGCCAAATGGCCGCGACTTGGACCGACTTGGCGAATCGCATCAAACAGGCTTACGCGATGTATCACTACACCACCGCGAGCGAACGCCTGACACAGCAGACTATGGATTTGCTGGACAACATGGAGCAGATCATCCAGACCCGTTATGCCAATGGTCTAGCCACCCAGCAGGACGTGATTCAGGTGCAAGTGGAAAAGACCATGCTACGTGGCGAGCTCATCGCACTGCAGAACGAACATCACCACAGCCATGCCCGACTCAACGCGCTGCTATCGCGCCCGACAAACGCACCTCTCGCCGAGCCAGAACGACTTCGCAACATGCCATCGCCTGCGTCCCTCGACGAAGCGGCCTTGATGGAACAACTGCTCGCGCGTAACCCACAACTGCGCATCGCCGAAGCGGACATCCAAACAGCGGAAAAGAGTCGCGAGCTGAGTTACGCCAAACGCTATCCCGATCTCACCTTTGGCGTCGCGCCCACCCAGAGTGGCAACACGATCAAACAATGGGACTTGATGTTGGAGTTGAACATCCCCTTGCAACAGTCAGCACGTCGTTCACAGGAAGGTGAGGCCGAAGCCATGCTGTCCGCTTCGACTGCACGCAAACAGGCACTACTCGACCAGATTCGATCGGAACTCTCCGAGGCGCTGTCGGCACTCGAGTCGGCACGACGCACCGAGACACTGATCACAACGCGCCTGTTACCCCAAGCCGAGTTGACCTATCAGTCGGCATTAGCCGGATACGAAACGGGCAAAGTGTCCTTCAGCATGCTCATCGAAGCGCAGAAACAGATCCTCAAGGCCAAACAGCAACACCTGCAAGCGCAGACCGACATGCAATTGCGTCTAGCCGACATCGAGAAGTCCCTAGGAGAAGAATGATGAACACCTCAACCAAACAAATCGCCGCCGCTCTGTTGTTGCTAGCTGTCACCGTCAGCGCTTACTGGTTAGGCGCACAAAACAGGTTCGAGGAGGAAGGAGCCAGTATCAAGGAAAAGGCGGAAAACAGGATCCTTTACTACCGCAACCCGATGGGGCTGCCAGACACCTCGCCCGTGCCTAAGAAAGATGCGATGGGTATGGACTACGTCGCGGTGTATGCCGGCGAAGAACAGGCCACCTCTTCCATCAACATCAGCATCGACAAGGTGCAAAAGCTGGGCGTGAAGAGCGAAGCGGCGACCTTGCGTGAATTGAACAGCACCTTACGCGTGACTGGTCGTGTAGAGATCGACGAGCGCCGCACCTACACCATCGCGCCGAAATTCGAAGGCTGGGTGGAACGTCTGCATGTGAACACCACCGGCCAACTCGTCAGCAAAGGACAAGCCCTGTTCGATGTGTACAGCCCGGAACTGGTCTCTGCACAACGCGAGCAGTCGCTTGCTGCGCAAGGTTTGGCGGCGATGAAAGATGCGGATGAGGAAGCCAAGCTCAGCATGCGACGCTTGGTCGAAGCCAGTGCCACACGCCTGAAGAACTGGGACATCAGCGACGCCAAGCTGAGCGGCGACCGCATCACCTACCAAGCCAAGGAAGCTGGCATCGTGCTGGAGAAGAAAGCCATACAGGGCATGCGCTTCATGCCGGGCGAGGTGTTGTATCAGATCGCCGACCTCTCCTCTGTCTGGGTCATCGCCGATATACCCGAACAAGAGATCGGACAACTCCAACTCGGTAGCGCGGCAAAAATAGATATTGATGCGTATCCACAGCATAACTTCGACGGCAAAGTCGATTTCATATACCCCACCTTGAACAGCGCGACGCGCACAGTGCAAGTGCGTATCCAGGTCGCGAATCCGAAGGCTATGCTCAAGCCCGCCATGTTTGCCAACGCGCAGTTAGCCGTAGGCAAAAGCAATAAAGTGCTAGCCATCCCCACCTCAGCCGTCATCGACAGCGGCACGCGACAAGTGGTGTTGGTGAGATTGGCGGAAGGACGCTTCGAGCCGCGTAACGTCACCCTAGGTGGCCGCAGTCATGACTACGTCGAAGTGTTGAACGGCATCACGGAAGGTGAACAGGTCGTCACCTCCGCCAACTTCCTCATCGATTCTGAGAGCAACCTGAAGGCGGCGCTGGGTGGCATGGGCGATGTACCAGCCAAACCGCATGCGCAGCAGAAGACCGTCGGTCATCAAGCGCAAGGCGTCCTCGAAGCCATCAACCCAGACGGCACACTGAGCATCACCCACGACCCCATTCCCGCACTCAAGTGGCCAAGCATGACCATGGACTTCGCGCTGGCGAATCCATCGCTGGTGAGCGGCATTAAACCGGGCAGCAAGATCAGCTTCGAGATCGTCGAACGCGGCGAGGGCGAATGGGTCATCACCAAGCTGCAAGCTCAACACGAGGGACACTGACATGCTGAACTCGAAAAACCACATCCCCGTCATTCCCGCGCAGGCGGGAATCCAGTTGATTGAAGAATCCACGCATAGCGTGGCAATACCGGGTTTTGTCCGCTGCGCGGGTCGTTTGTTTGTGCTGGATTCCCGCCTGCGCGGGAATGACGAAGTTAAAGGAGACGAGCCATGCTGAACACCATCATCGAGTGGTCGGCGAAGAACCGCTTCCTGGTCCTCCTCGCCACCTTGTTCATCACACTGGCAGGCATCTACGCTCTGGTCAAAACGCCACTGGACGCGCTACCTGATCTGTCCGACGTGCAGGTCATCGTCTATAC
>JBGSWB010000203.1:0-6446 GCA_041752675.1 Sideroxydans sp.
ATGGCGATGCTGGACAATCCTTCGGCATCGCATGTGTTGCGCGCCTGTGGTGCAGACATCGAGGAATTACGCGCCGTATTGGTGCAACATATCGAGTCGCACACACCCATAGTACCGGGAACGGCTGATGTCGATACTCAACCTACTGTTGGTTTCCAGCGTGTGATCCAACGTGCCATCCTGCATGTGCAATCCACGAACAAGAAAGAAGTCACTGGTGCAAACATCCTAGTCGCCATGTTTGGCGAGAAAGAATCGCACGCGGTATTCTTCCTCAACCAACGTGCCATCACTCGTCTCGACGTGGTGAACTACATCGCGCATGGCATCAACAAAACTGCCGATGTGCAACCCAACACCCACAAGACAGCGAACGAAGCGGACACCGAGCAAGAAGCCACGAAGGAAAGCGCATTGGCGAACTACACGCTCGACCTCAATGCCCATGCCATCGCGGGCAAAGTCGACCCGCTGATCGGTCGCGAATTAGAACTGGAGCGTGTCATCCAGACCTTGTGCCGCCGCCGCAAGAACAACCCGCTACTGGTGGGTGAGGCTGGGGTTGGCAAGACCGCGATCGCAGAAGGGTTGGCTCGTCGTATCACCGAAGGCGATGTCCCTGAGATATTGAAGGATGCGCAAGTCTATGCGCTCGACATGGGTTCGTTACTCGCTGGAACCAAGTATCGCGGCGATTTCGAGCAACGCCTCAAAGCCGTGCTGAAAGAATTGAAAGATGCACCTAATGCAGTGTTGTTCATCGACGAGATACACACCCTCATCGGTGCAGGCGCTGCATCGGGCGGCACCATGGATGCTTCCAATCTACTTAAACCAGCGCTTTCCAGTGGTGCCTTGAAATGTATCGGGGCGACCACCTATCAAGAATATCGCGGCATCTTCGAGAAAGATTCCGCACTGTCGCGTCGTTTCCAAAAAGTTGACGTGCCAGAACCCTCTGTCGAACAGACGATCGAGATACTAAAGGGATTGAAGTCTCGCTTTGAAGAACATCACAGCATCAAATACAGTGCGGCAGCCATAACCAGCGCAGCAGAATTGTCTTCGCGATTCATCAATGACCGTCACTTGCCGGACAAAGCGATCGACGTTCTGGATGAAGCCGGTGCTGCACAACGCATCCTCCCAAAATCGAAGCAAAAGAAGATCGTGGGCAAACACGAGATCGAGGAGATCATCGCCAAAATCGCACGCATCCCGACACGCACCGTGTCGCATGACGACATCAATGCATTGAAAAATCTAGATCGCGACCTCAAGGCCACCGTGTTCGGCCAAGACAAAGCCATCGATGTACTAGCACGCGCGATCAAGATGTCGCGCAGCGGTCTTGGAAATCCCCAGAAACCCATCGGCAGTTTCCTATTCTCTGGCCCTACTGGTGTCGGCAAGACCGAAGTGGCGCGTCAATTGGCCTACAGCATGGGTATGCCCATCCACCGCTTCGACATGTCTGAGTACATGGAACGTCATGCGGTATCGCGCTTGATTGGCGCACCACCCGGTTATGTCGGCTTCGATCAAGGCGGATTACTCACCGAAGCAATCAGCAAGCAACCGCATAGCGTGTTGCTGCTGGACGAGATCGAGAAAGCGCATCCAGACATCTTCAACATCCTGCTGCAAGTGATGGATCACGGCACGCTCACCGACAACAACGGACGCAAGGCCGACTTCCGCAACGTCGTCATCATCATGACCACCAATGCGGGCGCAGAGGCATTGAATAAGAGCAGCATGGGATTCACCAAGACCTCATCGGTAGGTGACGAGATGACTGACCTCAAGAAGCTATTCACGCCAGAGTTCCGCAACCGCTTGGATGCCATCGTCTCCTTCGCCTCACTCGACAAGGAGATCATTCTGCGCGTAGTAGATAAATTCCTCATGCAATTGGAAGAACAACTCCACGAGAAGAAAGTCGATGCCGTCTTTACGGATGCACTCAAGGATCATCTCGCCAAGAATGGTTTTGACCCGCTGATGGGTGCACGCCCGATGGCGCGTCTGATCCAAGACACCATCCGCTCGGCTCTTGCCGATGAACTGTTGTTCGGCAAATTGGCGAGTGGCGGCAAGGTCACCGTGAATGTGAAGGATAGTAAGGTCGTACTGGAGTTCGAAGAAGAAGTTGTTCCAGCCTGATCCAGCATACCGGGGGCGCTTCGCCCCCTCTCCCACCGGCCCCCTCCACTTCGGCTCACTCGTTGCTGCTGTCGGCAGCTATCTCGATGCAAAAAATCATCGCGGCATTTGGTTGGTACGCATGGAAGACCTCGATACACCGCGTTGCGTTGCGGGTGCGGCGGACGACATCTTGCACACTCTCGATGTCTTTGGATTGGAGAGCGATGAGCCGGTGATGTTTCAAAGCCAGCGCACGGTGGCCTATGAAATGGCGTTGCAGCAACTTAAAGAAAGCGGCGCGGTATATCCGTGTTGTTGCACGCGCAAGGAAATCGCGGATTCTGCGCTGTATGGGATCGAAGGTCGGGTGTATCCAGGCACTTGTCGATCCGGCATACCCCATGTCAGAGAAACAATGGCATGGCGGGCAATGACAGATGTGCATGCCATCGAATTCGACGATGCGCTGCAAGGACTCATCTCGCAGAACCTTGAAACTGAGATCGGTGACTTCATAGTGAAACGCGCGGATGGCTTGTTCGCATATCAACTCGCAGTGGTAGTTGATGATGCCGCACAAGGCATCACGCATATCGTGCGCGGGGCAGATTTGTTGAATTCAACGCCTCGCCAAATCCATCTGCAACGCTTGCTGGGATTGAACACTCCAGCCTATATACATCTGCCTATCGCAGTGAATAAGGTAGGAGAGAAACTGAGCAAGCAGACGTTGGCCGCGCCAGTGGACGTGTCGCAACCCGCTGCCACGTTGGTTCGCGTGTTGGATTTTTTACAGCAACAACCTCCCCATTCGTTAGCGAATAGGGAGGTTGGAACGGTGTTGGATTGGGCGATACGGCATTGGGATAAAAATAAGCTACAAGGTGTGAGATCCCTACACACCTAGATGAAGCGTCTTATTTAACAGCTTGTCTGCGATGTTTGATGAATTCCAAGATAGCCGGAATGAATGACACAACGATGATGACCAATATCATCAGGGTGAGGTTGTTCTTGATGATGGGGATGTTGCCAAAGAAGTAACCGGCGATGGTCAAGCTGCCGATCCACGCCACGCTACCGATCGCGCTGAACATGACGAAGGAGCGATAGTTCATAGTGCCTATGCCCGCCACGAACGGTGCGAAGGTGCGAATGATGGGGAGGAAGCGCGCGAAGATGATGGTCTTGCCGCCATGTTTGTC
The DNA here is from genome assembly GCA_041752675.1 of Sideroxydans sp. Taxonomy (GTDB): domain Bacteria; phylum Pseudomonadota; class Gammaproteobacteria; order Burkholderiales; family Gallionellaceae; genus Sideroxyarcus. Next base: position 3,354 of record JBGSWB010000203.1, read on the forward strand.
GAAGAACAGATGGGTCTTCTCTAGGTGTTCGTGCTTGATGAGTTTTTGATTGGCGTGATTGAGTAAGCGCAACCCGAGCAAGCGCCCGACCCAGTAGTTGGTGTTGTCACCACTGAATGCGGCAACGATGAGCAACGGCATCAAAATCTGCAATTCCAGCGAACCCATACCGCACAACGCACCCGTGACGAAGAGCAGCGAATCGCCTGGCAGGAAGGGAGCGACGACTAGACCTGTCTCAGCAAAGATGATGACGAACAGGATGGCATAGACCCACACGCCATACTCTTGCAAGAGTGCCAGTAGGTGGGCATCCAGATGCAGGACGATGTCTAAGAATGTGGTGAGGATTTCCATGTGGCGTGTCTTGAATATCCCTCACCCCAGCCCTCTCCCGCCTGCGGGAGAGGGAGCGGGAGGAAGGTTAATTAGGGGAGGACTTCTTCTGCTTCTGTCTTCTCTGGCTTGATGAAGTCTTCGCGTGATACGCCGAACATCATCAACAAGGGACTGGCGACCAGTACCGAGGAGTAGATGCTGAACATGATGCCGATGGTGAGTGCCAATGCGAAGTAGTGCAATGTCTCGCCGCCCAAGAACAACATGGAGGTGACCATCATCTGCGTGCTGCCGTGGGTGATGATGGTGCGCGACATGGTACGGGTGATGGCGTTGTCGATGATCTCGGAGACTTCGGTCTTGCGCATCTTGCGGAAGTTCTCACGGATCCGGTCGAACACGACCACGGATTCGTTCACCGAGTAACCCAACACGGCCAACACCGCCGCCAATACGGAGAGTGAGAACTCCCATTGGAAGAAGGCGAAGAAACCCAGGATGATGACCACGTCATGCAAGTTGGCGATGATGGCGGCGAGGCCGAACTTCCACTCGAAGCGCACCCACAGATAGCCCACGATACCGAGCGACACCAGCAACAAGGCCATCGCGCCGTTCTCGACCAAGTCTTTACCGACTTGTGGGCCGACGAACTCGACGCGGCGCAATTCGACGCCCGGATCTTGTGCGCGCAATGCGTCCAACACGTTATCGGAGAGTTTCGCGCCGACGGTGTTCTGTTTCAGTGGAACTTGGATCAATACGTCTTTGCTGGTGCCGAAGTTCTGCACCACGGAATCATGCAGTCCGATCTCTGCCAGTTTGCCGCGAACCTTGTCTAGGTCTGCCGATTCTGAGTAGTGAACTTCCAGTACGGTACCGCCGGTAAAGTCCACACCAAAGTTCAATCCCTTGGTTGCCAGAAAGAACACCGCGAACAGGAACGTCAGCAATGAGATGCTGGTTGTCACTTTCCCGTAGCTCATGAACGGGATGTCTTTTTTGATCTTGAAGAATTCCATGTCTTTACCCCTTAGCCGATCGCGACTTTGTTGAGTCGTGGCTTACGACCGTAGAACAGATTAACCAGCGCGCGTGAAACCAATACCGCGCTGAACATCGAAGTGAGAATGCCCAAGCACAACACGACGGCGAAGCCTTTGATGGGGCCGGAGCCGAACATGAACAAAGCGACGCCTGCGATGAGGGTGGTGATGTTGGAGTCAAGGATGGTGGCGAACGCGTTCTCGTAACCGGTGTGTATCGCCATCTGCGGCGGCACACCGTTGCGTAACTCTTCACGGATACGTTCATTGATCAGCACGTTGGAGTCGATCGCCATACCCAAGGTCAGCGCGATACCTGCCATGCCCGGCAAGGTGAGCGTGGCTTGCAACATGGAGAGCAATGCGACCAACAACAATAGGTTGGCACCCAAGGCCAGTACCGAGATGGTGCCGAACATGAGGTAGTAAGCGATCATGAAGATAGCGATGGCGATGAAACCGACCTTGGTGGAATCGAAGCCGCGTTGGATGTTGTCCGCACCTAGGCTAGGTCCGACGGTACGTTCTTCGATGATCTCCATCGGCGCAGCCAAAGCACCTGCGCGCAATAGCAAGGCGGTGTTCTGCGCTTCGCTGGTGCTCATCTGGCCACTGATCTGCACACGACCGCCACCGATCTCTTCGCGTATAACGGGGGCGGTGATCACTTCGCCGCGACCTTTTTCAAACAAAATGATCGCCATGCGTTTGCCCACGTTCTCACGGGTGGCTTCTTTGAATTTGCGCGCACCCACAGCATCCAGATTGATGTGGACGGCAGGTTCGTTGTTGCGGCTATCGAAGCCGGGCTGCGCGTCGTTGATGCGCTCGCCGGTGAGGATGACGCTCTTCTTGACCAATACCGATGTGCCGTCACGCTCTTTGAACACTTCGGTACCGAATGGCGCGACCGAGCCTGCACCCATCTGATGATCGTCATCAACTAGACGTACTTCCAAAGTGGCGGTACGGCCCAAGATGTCTTTTGCACGAGCCGTGTCTTGTACGCCGGCCAATTGCACCACGATACGATCAATGCCCTGTTGCTGGATCACCGGTTCGGTCACACCCAGTTCGTTCACTCGGTTACGCAGGGTGACCAAGTTCTGTTGCACTGCGGACTCTTGGATACGTGTCTGCTCTTGTGGCTTGAGGGTAGCGACCAGCACTGGCTCACCTGCGACCTCACGTGCCGTGAATTCCAAACCTTGGAAGCGCTGTTTGAGCTCTTCCTCACCTTTGCTACGCGCATCCGTGTCACGGAACTTGGTGGTGATGACGTTGCCTTCGCGTGTCACGCCAGCGTAAGGGATGTTCGCCTCGCGCAAGGTGCTACGAATGTCGCTGGACGAGGACTCGAGCGCCTTGTCCAACGCGGCCTTCATATCCACCTGCATGAGGAAGTGCACACCACCACGCAAGTCCAAGCCGAGGTACATCGGCAAGGCATTTAGGCTGGTGAGCCAATCAGGCGAACGCGACAAGAGATTCAATGCGACGACGTAGTCCTCACCCAGCGCTGCGTGCAACGCGTCTTTCGCTTTGATCTGGCTTTCGGTATCTGCAAAGCGTACTTTCACACTCGTTGCGTCGAGAGAAAGTATCTCTGGTTCAAGCTGTGCACTCTGCAATGCTTCTTCAACACGCTGCATCAGGGCTGTATCCGCCTTGAGGTGAGACCTGAGCGGCAACACTTGCACCGCCGGCG
>JBGSWB010000204.1:0-4002 GCA_041752675.1 Sideroxydans sp.
CGGACTAACCGTATTCGGTGTGCGTCACTACATGCAGATGAAGGCGCGCGCGCCCAAACCTATGAAGATCGAGGTAGAAGTCGAAGAGCCCGATACACGCCCCGCTAAGCCAATCGGTGAATCCACTCTCAGCATCGTGCATCCCACCAGCTCTAGGCAATACCAAGCGCTGCAAGCATTGCAAGATGAATTGGATGTTCCGATCTCAATGTCTGATACAGACCCATCCAGTAAAGAAGAGCAGACCGTGTTGGAAGAGGCTGAGCTGTACGCCGTGTACGGACACCCAGACAAAGCCATCCGTATCTTGCTGGAATTCCTCGTGCAACTTCCCAAGAGTGAGAATGCGTGGATGTTGTTGTTGTCCATCTATTCGTCCAATGCGCAGATCGCTGAGTTCGAAAAAGCCTCGCGCAAATTCTTGAGCCACAACAAGAACAGCCCGCATTGGAAGACCATCCAAGCACTGGGGCGCACACTGGATAAAGACAACGAACTGTACCGAGAAGAAAGCCATGAATTGGGCGCATTGTGGTTGCCATCCAAAAACACACATACACGCCCCATCGGCGACATCCTCATCGAGCTGGGTTATCTGTCCGCTCAAGATATGGCGAACTGCTTGGGAGAGTTCGATCCCAAACAGCATGGGCGCTTCGGCAACTATCTGCTCACGCGTCGGATGATCAACCACTCGCAATTGAACGAAGCGTTGCTGAAACAACAATCTGAGGATGGCACTGAAATGGCAGCAGACGAGGCGGCTGATTGGCTAGCCGAGGCTGCCACACCGAACGAGGTGACCGCCGCAGAAGAGGTTGAACACCATGCCAGCGACGCCCACGAGCACGTCCAAGACAAAGCGTTCCCTATCGATTTCGTGATCGATGATAAACAGAGATCTACCGATGAGGCTGTGGCCGTAGAAGAGTTGCCCACCGAAGAGAATGCAGCCCCCGCAGTAGAAGACAAGGAAAAGCCGTTGTCTTTCCACATCGATTTCGAACCTACGCCTAGCGACAAGCCTAAGGACAGCTGATTAAGTCGTCATTCCCGCGAAAGCGGGAATCCAGTGTCTTTTTTAACTGGGTTCCCGCTTTCGCGGGAACGACGAACCGGATTTGATCAAACCTTCTAGGGATATTCGATGTCCTGCTCGTTCCCCGCATAGAAGTCCTGCAGTTCCGTGAGCACGGTCTTGATCTTGGTTCTTGAGTAGATCTTTTTGATGATGGTGCCTTTCAGCTCTTCCATGCGTTCGCGCAGGACAGGCTGATGTTCGGGCGGTATCTTTTTCAGGAGTCTTTCCCAGCCCGCTTCGACATCAGGGCGCACTTCACGGGTGTATTTGATCAGGCTCTCGATGGCACTTTGAGACGTACGCGCAACGATCTGCCCATTGCCAGCGATGGCAAAGATGATGGCGATGGCGATCGCCGCATTCGCATCCAGCTCAGAGTCTTTCACCGGCCCATCGGAATGATGTTTGCGTAACCATTTGGCGCATTCGATGAGCTTCTGGTTGCGCCTCCTATCCAACAACTCGTTCGCAAAGACCGTATCGCCATTCCAAGTCGAAGACGGATCGGCACTACATATCTCCATGAAGATGGCTTTGAGGTTGCGCTGTTGGATGAAGGGATCGTTGTCGAAATCAGAGACGAAAGCGACGTAGGGGAGAGCTGATAATTCCTTGATGTGACGGAAGCCCATCTGGAACACATATTCAGCGCCATGTTGTAACAGGAACTCCAGTTTGGCGTCCTTGCCTGGCGGGAGGCTAGCCTGGCTGAGGCCTAGCGAGATGCAGCCGATCGCCAATTGGAACGCGTCTTGGATGCCATCGGCGGTGCGGTCATTGGTGAACTTCTTGGCGACCAACACCGTGATCCCGCAAAGCTCATCGAAAAGTGTCTCCGCCGCTTCACGGCTATCCGCACGCTGCGCGAGCGCCTCTAGCGCTTGTACTAGCTGGGGAGGGCGGGATTCGAAATGGGTGATCTGCATAGAGATTGATTAAGAAAAGATGTCCTCACCGAGGCTTGGGCGGCTACGTTTTTTAGACGTGCTGACGGACTTGCTCGGCACTTGCTTGCGCAGGCGCAGTAACAATTCCTTGGTCGTGCGGCCCATGGCGAACTCGTGATCGCGGTCTTCGTCGTCATCATCATCGCCGTCATCGTCTTCTTCCGATCTGACTTGCAGTTGGTTCTCACCGGGCATCCAGTCAGGGAAGATCTCGAACAACACACGATCCCATGCCTCTTCATTGCTGCGAGCGATCTCCAGTGCGAGGGGGATGACATCGTGGTCCGAAGTCGTCGTGCCGCTTCTGGCTGCCCCTAGATTGTGGATGTCATTGGCGATCTCGATGATCTCTTCAGCGGCTGTCGAGAACAGCACGGCGAAAGCCGTCGTACCCCAATCGGTGGAGAGTGCTTCGTGGATCAGTTCTGCGCGGCGTTCTGCATCGTCGGTGGAGAAGATCACGCCGTGAATGTGGGCGAACAGTAACTCCGACAACGCTTCTGGCTCATCCTCGATCCAATCTTCGTCCCACGTGGCGGCGAAGTAGGCCAAGCTCTCAGCCCATACTTTGGGCGGGATGAGTAGCGTCGCCAAAGACAACTTGCCGCCATCGAAAGAAGAAAGGTGCAGCGAAGCCACTTGTGGCTCTAGTGTGTTCAACACCTCAACGACGGCGAGGTCGCCGAACTTCTCGGCAGTCTCGTTGATGGCTTCTTCGGCGTGTTCAGTCGAACCGGCCAAGACCAGTTCGGTGATCTGAAGTTGAATCGCTGGCAGGTTCTTGTTATCAGGCATTGTCATCTCCGCGTGAGTCGAACAACTGTTCTATGTCCTCAGTCCCGGCCATTTCATCTTCGTCTTCATTCTCTCTATTCTCTTTATCTTCCTCAGCCTGCAAGGCATCGAGAGAGTGGTCCTCATCCGTCCAACGCTTGCCGTTCTTGAACAAGAACGCGGTGACGATGGCTTTGCGCGCCAACTCAGGATTGCTGCTGAACACAGACGTCAGCGCGTCAGCGGTGGCCGAGTGGGTGGTCGAGACCATCTTCACGACCTTAGCCGCATCACCTTCTTCATATTGCTGACCAGCCGCCAACAAACCGGCGATATCATCGAACTGCAAGTGCTCGACCAAGGCGAAGCTCAGCAGATTCACATCGTCGATCTCGGTGCCGTTGGCGAATTCACCCAGCAAAGAATCGATGACGCGTTGATAGTTCTTCCGGTCTGGCGGCTCACCCAGCGTATCTTCGATCTGGATGCCAAGCTCACGCGATTGGTAAGCGAATTCGGGATGGATTCTTTTCATATTTATTGTCTTCTAGTGGATTAACGGTATTGCAATTACAGGGTCACACCGCAGCGAGTGAAGAGTGATCTCCACAAGTTCTGCGCTTCATTCTCTGAGTCGATGACGATCCGGTTGTTCAGGCTGTAGTTATATTCAGCGCGCTTCTGCGGATCGGACAACAACTCATACGCCTTCTTGATGGCGTTGAAACGCACTTCAGCGTTAGAGTTGGGATTCCTGTCCGGGTGATGGCGCATGGCCAACGCGCGGTAAGCCTTTTTGATGTCGTCCGTCGAAGCCGTGGGCGACACGCCAAGAATATTGTAGGGATTTTCCAATGAATGCCTCCTGAGAGCGCGGCATTTTACCTACTTAGCCACGGCAGGTGCAGTTAGTATTGAAACTGATTAAGTCCGTAAGCCATGGTTCGATACGTTTTCCGTTCGTCCCGAGTGCCGCGTTTACGCGGTGTATCGAGGGAGCGAACGGAAAACGAGCTTGCGAGTTTCGCTTAAACACTCACCACGAACGGACTTAATCAGACCTTCCAAACGCAGGCAGAAAGGTGACCCAGCATGAGATACAGGCACTACAAAGGCGGCATCTACGAGATCGTATGCGAAGCCAAGCTCGAATCAGACCCGACCGTCATCATGATGATCTACCGCTCACACGATGGCTCG
>JBGSWB010000205.1:0-6620 GCA_041752675.1 Sideroxydans sp.
TAGCATGGATGCTTTGCGCGGTGTCGTGAGTGGAAGTGATAACTCGGCCATCAAACGTGCTGTCGAAGCCTTGAATCAAGCGACCGTCATCTTTGCGCAAGCACGCATGGATCGTAGCGTATCCACCGCGCTCAAAGGTCACAACCTATCGGAATTGGAAGGGTAGTTTGGACATCTCTAAAAATCCAAATTTCGTCGCAATACTGCGTTGCTCACGAAAAATCACTCCTTACATATCAAATATATGCTGCGTCGCAATTTTTCGCTCGCGCCTTGCCTTGCTTAGAACTTTGAATTTTTAGAGACATCCATATGACACAAATCATCATCTTGCCCCATGAGGAGCTATGCCCTAAAGGTGCGTTGATCGAAGCGACACCGGGTACCTCGATCTGCGATGCATTGCTGGAGCATGACATCGACATCGAACATGCTTGTGAGAAGTCTTGCGCTTGTACGACCTGTCACGTCATCGTGCGCGAAGGTTTCCGTAGCTTGGAAGAAGCGACGGAACTGGAAGAGGATATGTTGGACAAAGCTTGGGGGTTGGAGCCGAACTCGCGCTTGAGTTGCCAAGCTAAGGTGGCGGATATGCCCCTAGTCGTTGAGATCCCTAAATATTCCATCAACATGACCAAGGAAGGTCACTCCAAATGAAATGGATAGACGTTCGCGATATTGCCATCGCACTTAGCGAAAAGTACCCATCAGTCGATCCGACGACGGTGCGCTTCGTCGATTTGCATAACTATGTGGTCGATCTGGATGGTTTCGATGATGACCATACTCGTGGTGGCGAGAAGGTATTGGAAGCCATCCAGGCGACTTGGATCGAAGAGGCCGAGTGATGCTTAAGGATTGGCGCAGCATCTCCAGTCGTTGGTTCTACTCTGTTGGCGTGCTCATCGTCCTCGGCTTGATCGGCGGTGCTTTGTTTCTGCAATACGGCTTGCGCGAAGACCCCTGTCCTTTGTGCATGGTCCAGCGCGTCATCTTCATCGCCATCGGTGTGTTGTTCTTCATCGCAGCCGTTCACAACGCTGGACGCATCGGACGTTGGGTGTATTCCACTTTGATCGCGCTCACAGCTTTGGGCGGAGTGGCAGTCGCATCGCGTCACATCTGGTTGCAACATCTGCCGAAGGAACAAGTACCTGCTTGTGGTCCAGGTCTGGACTTCATGTTGAAGCACTTTCCGATGGCTGAAGTGTGGCAAGAGCTGATGCATGGTTCGGGCGAGTGTGCGACCAAAGGCTGGACGTTCCTCGGTTTAGGGCTACCTGAACTGGCGATGACTTGGTATGTGATATTGGGTCTCTTGGCGATATTCATCGCCGTCAAAAAGTCTAGTCTCTAACGGTACAACGTGATCCGACTGAAGCAGATATCTGCTTCCATCTTTCTGCCGATCGCGACAATGCCGATCCGGCGCAGGTGTCTCGTATCCAATCCAAGCTGAATCCGGTGTGGCATGAAATCGGCGAAGGGGATGCGGAGTGTTTTCCAGTTCGTGTCGGCCGTAAAGCTGTGGCGATAAAGCTGTGGCGATAGGACTGCCAAACCATTTGCGTATCACCAGTCCGTAGATGCACGTTATAACTTTCATTATTTCCGCACACCTCGATCTCGAGTCCCACATAGTCGCTGGCATCAAGCAATCCCTCTGCCCCTAGATCAAGGCTTGCTTGAACGAAACCGCCGTTGTTCTCTAAATGCACTTCACCTCTTAAATGCAGACAAGGTTTCCCTGAAACTGTCATTGCTCGTAGATCAGCTTTTGAGATTCCGCCCATGACTGTATCGGTCACAGCACGCCATGGCTTACCGTTGTTTGCATACCCATCACCACGAACTCTGTCGTCAATGATGAAAGATGGATCCTCGATCATTTTGCTTTGACTGCTTCGCACAAGGGCAACCTCACCGAAACTGCAGGTGCTTGTGCAGTTGTCAGCAAACCACATGTGTCGTAGCCATTCACTTTCAAGCGTCCCTCGATAGCAGAAAGGTCTTGTGAAGAGATCTGTGCGGTTTTGGCCAATACCCATGCATATTTTCGACTGGGATGGCCAACGACTGCATAGCGATAATCGGGAGCAAGATCAATGACCCAATAGTCACCTCCGAAGATATAACGCCAGCCAAATAGCTTCACAAAAGTCACTTCCAGTTTCGCATTGCTAAGCGTGTCCACGATGCGTGCTTGTCCTTCTGCTTCCGATATTTCGCCTGATGCAGTGGTGCAACGGTTGATGACCGTTATCGCGCCATTCTTGAGTGCGTATTCAGCCGTGACATCGCGCACGCATTGACGTTGAAAAAATTGCGGGATGCTGGCGATCTCGTACCACTTGCCGAGATAGCGATCCAGATTGACATGCTCAACAGTGGCTAGCGATTGTGCCTGGGCGATAGAAGGAAGTAGCAACAGAAAACTGACCAATATTTTGTAATTTCTCATTGAGGACACTTTCATTTGAATTAGGAGGTGAGTGGACGAGAGGAAGCATCGCGCCAACTATCGACTGCATCGCGCAGATCCGTGAGCGGCCCCATCAGTGCGACCCCGTCAATGGATGGGCGCTGTTTCAACACCCCCGAGCCACCTGCCCACAAGGCGACATGGGCAGGGATCGCAGTACGCGCCTGTTGTAATCCAGTTTTGACCTGTGGTGCGGGAATGGCTTCGCTGAAAGAAAGCACGATGATGTCTGAACGATGCGCTGCTGCCGCCGAGACTATCTCTTGCGTAGGGGTTTGTACGCCTAAATTGACACAGCTAGCGCCACGTAGACTCAACGTTGCTTCGGCCATCATCAGGCCCAGAGCGTGTTCTTCCCCTGGGAGGGTGGTCAGCAGGACTCGCGGTGACGCATCAGGATCGCGCATCGTCGAGATGGCATTGCGCAAAACGTTGGTGATCTGCTCGCTGTAGAGATGTTCTTCAAAGATTCGTATCTCCCCACGCATCCAAGATTCCCCCACTAATTGGTTGAGGGGGGTGATTGTCTTGGACAAAAATTCTTCCAGTCCATGTTCAAGTAGTGCGCGTCCAAGTGCGATACGCAACGCGCTGGCCTTGTGTGACTTGATGAGTTCAACAAAGTGCACGACATGCGCTGGATGATCTGCGACATTGGTCTTTGCTCCTGCAAGCAGTGCATCAAGCTCACTCGTAGCTAGTCCGACCACCTTGGATGGCCGCAACCCATTGCCTATCAAGCGTTTTATCAATCTAAGTTGCTCGACCTGTGAGTTCGGGTAGAGGCGTTCATCGCGCTCTGCGCGCACAGGGATGGGGAATCCATAGCGTTTTTCCCACACGCGTAGGGTGTCTTTTCCGATGCCGGTTTCGCGTTCTACCGAAGCGATGTCGAAAAATTGGTCAGTCGATTTCATATATTTGTCCTAGACAGATTTGACAATTAAAACAGATTTAGCCTATTCTCGCTCCACAAACTGATATTTGTCTAGGACGTAATGATGAAAAATGGTGCTTCAAACTTAAAAATCGCAGTGATTGGCTCGGGTATTTCCGGGCTGGCAACCGCATATCGTCTAGGACAGCTTGGGCATCAAATAAGCTTGTTCGAGGCGGCTGACTACTTTGGTGGCCATACGCATACTGTTGATGTGACTCTCGGTGGCGTGTCCTATGGCGTGGACACGGGCTTTTTGGTTTTCAATCACAAGACCTACCCAAACCTAGTAGCTCTGTTTCAGGAATTAGATGTTGAAACCGTCGCCACAGATATGTCGTTCTCGGTCAAGTTTCCAATGTTGAAACACACGCTGGAATGGTCGGGTGGCAATTTGGATACCGTGTTCGCGCAGCGTCGAAATCTGTTCAATCCGCGCTTTATACGCATGTTGCGCGACATTCTGCGATTCAATGAAGAGACCACTGCGCTGGCCATAAATTCAGAGCATCAAGATCATGCCCAGTCGTTGGGGGACTACTTAAGCGCACATGACTACAGTGCCGAATTCCGTGATTGGTATCTGCTACCGATGGCGGGTTGTATATGGTCATGTCCTACCGCGCAGATGATGGCGTTCCCACTTTCGACCTTCGTACGTTTTTGCCACAACCACGGGCTGTTGCAAGTGAATGGCAGGCCGCAATGGCACACGGTGAAGGGTGGGGCGCGCCATTATGTGGACAAGATACTCGCTACAATTTCTGACAAGAGGCTGAACTGCGCAGTACACGCAGTGACGCGCATCGATGAGGCGGGAACAAAACAGGTATGTGTCGAGAGCGATGCCGGTACTGAATATTTCGACCATGTAGTGATGGCTGGGCACAGCGATCAATCACTACGCTTGTTGAAAGACGGTTCGGAAGATGAGCGACGCATATTGTCTGCCATCGGCTACCAAGCCAACTTGGCTGTGCTGCATACAGATTCCACCTGCTTACCTGCAAACAAGAAGACGTGGTCGGCATGGAACTACCAAAGCAGGAATGGTGCAGAGCCCCAGGTCTGCGTGCATTACCTCATCAACAACCTGCAGCCGCTACCTTTCAAAGAGTCTGTCATCGTCTCATTGAATCCGATCGATCAGCCCGATCCTGCCAAAGTGATCGCAAGTTATGACTACGCGCATCCAGTATTCGATGCTGTCGCCATCACTGCGCAAGGTGAGTTGGATCAGATCCAAGGTGCGCGCAACACTTGGTTCGCAGGTGCATGGACGGGCTTTGGCTTCCATGAAGACGGATTGAAATCAGGCTTGGCGGTGGCGCGTGCCATTGCGGCATTGGGAGATAGCCATGTCTAGTGCACAACTCTGCTTTGGCAACGTGCATCACTCCCGCTTGAGTCCTGCGCGAAACAGTTTTAACTATGGCGTCTATTTTTTGCGACTCCCGTTGCGTGAATTAGAAGAGCAACCGATACAGTCAAAACTGTTTTCGCGCAACCGCTTCAATCTGCTCTCGCATCACGAAAAAGACCACGGCGATGGTAAGCAACCTTTGTTGCAATGGATCGATTCATTGCTCAACGCGCAAGGTATCCACGATGCCGATGGCGAAGTGTGGTTGCAGACATTTCCACGTGTGCTGGGCTATGTGTTCAATCCCGTGTCGTTCTGGTTCTGCCATCGCCGTGACGGTGAATTGCGCGCCATCTTGTGCGAAGTCAGCAACACTTTCGGCGAGCGCCATTGCTACCTTCTGGATGAGGGCGGGCCAATCGCGAACGCGACTGAAATGAGTGCGCAAAAAATATTTCATGTATCGCCTTTTTGCCCGGTGGAGGGAAGCTATCGCTTCCAGTTCATCAAGAATCAGCGTGCTACGCATGAAGACACCTTGGCGCGCATCGACTACTACACCGATGCAGGTGCATTGCTGCTCACCAATATCAGCGGTAGTTCACGTTCATTGTCGGACGCAAACATCGTGCTAGCGCTTCTACGTTATCCCTTGATGACATTCATGGTCATCGCTCGCATCCATTGGCAGGCGCTAAAGCTGTGGATCAAACGCGTGCCTTTCTATCGTAAACCCACTCCACCCATAGAGGAGCTAAGCAAATGAACACTCAAACGCTGACAGCCAACCAGACCATAGTCAAACGTGCATCGCATGCACTGGATACGCAAGGCTATCCATCCCGCGTACGATTCATCATTAAGCTATTGAGCCAACTCAAACACGGTGCTTTGCATTTGCAATTGCCAGATGGACAGTCGGCACATTTTGGAGATGACTCCTATCCCATCACATTACATCTACGCGATTGGACGATGTTCGACGCAGTGATGAAGTCCGGCGACATCGGCTTTGCAGAGACCTACATCGCAGATGGCTGGACTACCGACAATCTGACTGGGTTGATCGAGTTGTTCATCCGTAATCGAGACCAGGTCGAATCCCTCATATACGGCAAATGGTGGGGCAATCTGCTTTATAGAGCCCGCCATCTATTCAATCGCAACAGTAGAAGTGGCAGTCGCAAGAACATCCATGCCCACTATGACATCGGCAACGACTTCTACCGTCTGTGGTTGGATCCGTCGATGACATATTCCAGTGCCTTGTTCGACCACACGAATACTGACGATCTGCACGCGGGGCAACTCGCCAAGTACCGCCGTATCGTGGAGCAGCTGAGATTGAAACGGGGTGACAGTGTGCTGGAGATCGGTTGTGGTTGGGGTGGATTTGCGGAAGTGGCAGCCCAAGAAGCAGGGGTGCGTGTCACAGGTCTGACGCTCTCCACCGAGCAACTGCATTTTGCTGAGCGTCGCTTGGCCGCTGCGGAGCTGACTCAGCGCACCAATCTGAAGTTGATGGACTATCGAGATTGCAATGGTGAGTACGATGCCATCGCCTCGATCGAGATGTTCGAGGCGGTAGGAGAAGCCTACTGGCCGACCTACTTCGAGTGCATCGCACGCAACTTGAAACAAGGTGGCCGAGCTTGTATCCAGACCATCGTCATTGCCGATGAACTATTCGAGCGCTATCGCAGTAGCACCGATTTCATCCAGCAGTACATCTTCCCCGGAGGTATGTTGCCATCCCCTCAAGTGTTTCGTGAGCAAGCAGAAAGACAAGGCTTGAAGGTGGTGGATGAGTTCGCTTTTGGTTTGGATTACGCACGCAC
>JBGSWB010000206.1:0-1880 GCA_041752675.1 Sideroxydans sp.
AACAGGCCAAGTAAGCATCACGATGGACCGAGGCACATGGATGAAGATCCATGTGCCTTTTGCTGTAGGAACTACACGAATATTAGCGCAATGCATATTTGTCTTTGACGGAGCCGTCCTCTACGCAATCCAAGATTCACACATCTTTCATCTCGGCGTAACACGCTGGCGCTACCGTGCTATCCCTAGCAAAGCACAAGGAGCGCTCCATGTCCGCCACCATACTGCCTACCGAATACTACCGTTCACCGATACTCCCGTCGGAATACTTGCGTGCTGTGCCGCGCTCACCGCGCGCAGAGTACATGTCGCAACTGATAAACGCACAAGAGATACAAGCACAAGAGACCGCACCAGCGATGACTCCGTTGCGAGAGATCATCGAGCAGCGCAAGTTGACAGCACTGTTCCAACCCATCCTCGACTTGCAGAGTGGAGAGTTCTTGGGATTCGAGGGCTTGATTCGCGGTCCATCAGATAGCGCTTTGCATTCGCCCGCCAATCTATTCGGTGCAGCGACCAAAGAGGGACTATCTCTAGAAGTGGAGATGTTGTCACGACAAACGGTGTTGGAGGCGTTCGCTAAACAGAATCTGCCAAATTTTCTATTCCTCAACGTCAGTCCGCAGACACTGACCGAGCCAGATTTCAAGAATGGTCAGACCTTGGCCTTCATGCGAGGTCTGAACCTAGACCCATCGCGCGTCGTCATCGAGATCACCGAGAATCAGCCGACTTATGATTTCGAAGCCATGCGTAGCGCATTGCTGCACTACCGAGGCATGGGTTTCAAGATCGCTATCGACGATCTGGGTGAGGGGTTCTCCAGCCTGCGCCTGTGGTCAGAGCTTCGCCCCGAGTTCGTCAAGATCGACATGCACTTCGTTCAAGGTGTGGATCACGATCCGATCAAACTGCAATTCTTGAAGTCGATACAGAGCATCGCAGAAAGCTGCTGCACAAAAGTCATCGCTGAAGGCGTAGAGACGGAAGCTGAGTTGCGTGTAGTGAGAGACATCGGCATCGCGCTGGGGCAGGGATATTTCATCGCCCGTCCCAATCCCACACCGCCGACTTTGCCCTCATCAGATACGAGCCGCATCCTGAATTCATCCAATATCGCACTCTTTCCAAAGAGTGAGATGGGTTATCGCTCGCAAGTCACGGCATCGACGCTGTTGACCTATATCGAGCCAGCGCATCCCGATTCGCCCAATGACCTCATATTCGACCGCTTCGGGGCCAATCCGGACTTGCGCATCATTCCTGTGGTCAAGGGAGGGACGCCGTTGGGGCTCATCAATCGCTATTCCTTCATAGATAAGTTCGCGAAGCCATTCCAGCGTGAACTGCACGGGAGGAAACCCTGCGGTGAACTCATTCAAGCCGATCCATTGTTGGTCGAGAAGAGCATGCCGTTGGAAGAGTTGAGTCATTTTCTCGCCGAGGCCGACACGCGTCACTTTGCAGATGGTTTCATCATCACCGAGAACGGGCGCTACTTCGGTGTCGCTTCGGGTCAAGATCTGTTGCGCGAACTCACGCAGATGCAATTGGAAGCGGCGCGCTATGCCAACCCGCTCACCTTGCTGCCGGGGAACGTCCCCATCAATCAACACATCGAGCGCTTGCTGCAAGCCAATACGCCATTCGTGGCGTGCTACTGCGATCTCGACAATTTCAAGCCCTATAACGATACCTACAGCTATCGCAAGGGTGACGAGATGATCCAACTCACCGGGCGCATCCTCAATTGGGCGTGTGACCCTAAGTTGGATTTCATCGGTCACATCGGGGGGGACGATTTCGTGCTACTCATGCAGAGCCGCGATTGGAAGACTCGCTGTGAACACGCTTTGCGGTCATTCGAGCAAGCGGCC